>NZ_CAWPRX010000103.1:0-9652 GCF_963890365.1 Tychonema sp. LEGE 07196
ACCATCCCCAACTCCGCCGGATGGTACGCGAAAATATCTTGACAACCAGCGATTTAATTTACCCTCTATTTGCCGTACCGGGGGAAGCTGTTGCCAAAGAAGTTACATCAATGCCCGGAGTTTACCAGCTATCGGTAGACAAAATCGTAGAAGAAGCAAAAGAAGTTTACGACCTCGGCATTCCCGCGATTATTTTATTCGGTATTCCTGCAGACAAAGATACAGATGCGACAGGTGCTTGGCACGACTGCGGCATCGTTCAACAAGCTACCGCAGCAGTGAAAGCCGCCGTACCCGATTTAATCGTCAGCGTTGATACTTGTCTGTGCGAATATACCAGTCACGGTCACTGCGGCTATTTGGAAGTCGGAGATTTAAGCGGCCGAGTTTTGAACGATCCCACACTAGAACTGCTCAAAAAAACCGCCGTTGCTCAAGCTAGGGCGGGTGCAGATATTATCGCACCTTCGGGAATGATGGACGGTTTTGTCGGAGCAATTCGCGAAGGATTGGACAGTGCGGGATTTGAAGATATTCCCATCATGTCTTACGCGGCAAAATACGCCTCAGCTTATTATGGCCCGTTCCGGGATGCGGCGGATTCTGCTCCTCAATTTGGTGATCGGCGCACCTACCAAATGGATCCCGGAAACGGCCGCGAAGCTCTCAAAGAAATTGCTCTCGACATTGCCGAAGGCGCGGATATGCTGATGGTTAAACCGGCTTTAGCATACATGGACATCATCTGGCGGGTCAAGGAAGCAACTAACCTACCAGTTGCGGCTTACAACGTTTCTGGAGAATACGCGATGGTGAAAGCCGCCGCCCTTAACGGTTGGATTGATGAAGAAAGAGTAGTGATGGAAACCTTGACAGGATTTAAGCGTGCTGGTGCTGATTTGATCTTGACTTATCACGCCAAAGATGCGGCCCGCTGGCTGCAAAACTGAGCCCCACCTAATGCCCAAATACGTTTGGAGTCGGAATAACGGGCGGTTGAAACCGCCTCACCGTCAAACCAAACCCATGCTAAGCGGGTTGAAGAAAACGAGGTAAAAATTACGCCCTCATCTTCTTCAGTCCGCAGAGGCAGATTTTGCTTGAAAAGAAGCTGTTTCAACCGCCGTCCGACTTTTTTCACAAGATTTACACAAAATAGTATTAATCATCACTGAAATTAGTTAGATAATATGTATGAATAACAATAGTTTTGTAAATCGGGAATTTAATCGTCGATAGTTCCCCAACAAAATCAACTATGCCGGTTAAGACAGTAAAAGTAACAGAGTTTAGATAAAACTTAAAGGCACATTGAGCATGACATCAACCAGTAGGGATTCCAGTCACATTCAATTTTGCATAGAGCGCGATCGCGCGGACATCGTACAAATCCAAGAACTATTTAAAGCAGCCGCCTTTTGGGCGAGGGAACGCAAGATAGAAGATTGGGAAATTGCGATCGCCAACAGCGAACCAGTGGTAACAGTTTGGGATGCCTCGCGGGCGATCGGCTTTGCTAGAGCCACATCCGACGGCATCTATCGAGCCACCATCTGGGATGTCGCCATTCACCCAGATTACCAAGGTGCAGGACTGGGCCGCAAATTAGTCCAAACCGTCTTGAGTCATCCTCGGATGTGCCGAGTAGAGCGAGTTTACTTGATGACAACCTACAAACAAAGCTTCTACGAGCGCATCGGTTTTCAGCCCAACGCTAGCACCACAATGGTACTTGAAAATCAGCTTTTAGACGAGAATATCGAATTAGAAATTAGCAAGGGCGAATTGCTAATTTCTAATTGTTAAACAAGCACAAAAGTTACACCAAAATCTCTAAATAGTATGGCGTGCAATGCACACCATACTATTTATATCAAATCCGGTAGCATCGGAATGATTCAGATATATATTCTCGGACTCTGTGTACTCTGTGTTCTAGTAAGGTTAAAGCATTCCGATGCAAGCGGAAACAATATTAAAAATAATTTACCTCTTCTCTCCCTCCATTAAATCCATTACACAATCCGTTTCCTTCTTCCTAATGACTAATGACTACTGACTAATGACTAATGACTACTAACTAATGACTATTAAGAGGGCCCGCACGCACCATCCACCGCCCCTACCAAATGACTAATGACTAATGACTACTGACTACTGACTACTGACTTCTTCACAAAGTTGCCAAAGGAATAGAACACTGAGTGCGATTAAAATTGGAATCTTCAGACTCAGAAGGCACAGCTAGAACCTCTAACTTTCCATTCATCAAACTTAATAAAGTCTGATTCATCAATAACCTCATGCCAGAAGATACCTTAGAATCATCGCTGTTGTTATTAGCATCCGACACCAAATCGTGCTTTAGCAAATCCCAAGACTCGCTCCAAGCACTAACTGAACGCTGATCGTCCACCCAAATATGAACGCATCCAGATTCCGGCGAACAATGGGCAGAAACAGAAATACTACCCTCATCCATCTGAGCAATAGCAGTATCTACCAAATTAACTAAAACTTGCCGAAATCTGGGCAAATCTGCCAATACATAAATCCCCGGATCGGGCGGCAATATCTCCAAACGAATGCTGCGATTAGCAGCTTGCAAGTAAGTTAAATCATCAACTTCATCAAAAACCTTAGCTAACTGAATCGGCTCAATATCCATCGTGTCAGTGCCGTGTTCAGTTTTAGCAACAGAGATAATTTCATCTATCAATTTCACTAGCTTGAGTGCTGCAACGTGAGCTTGTTCGACAAACTCTCGTTCCTCTGCAGGATCGTCGCACAAATCCGACAGAATTAATTGCAGCGTACCAATCATAGTGCTCAGGGGCGATCGCAACTCGTGAGAAGTTCGAGCCAAAAAGCCCCCCTTAAATAGACTCATCTCCGATGCCATCTGATAAGCCAATTGAGTTTGCTTCAGTTGCTCAGCCAAGGCATCAAACTTCTCTAAGTTAATTTCTTGAGGAGTTGGCGGCATAGGGGGCACAGGTTCTGGCTGTTGCGAGCTTTTTTGTCGCCCGCGCCAAATCAAACTGCTTCCCCAACCCAGTCCTAATCCCATACCTAAATATATCAAGTCGCTCCAGCCGATCGGCGCCATATTGCTTTGCCTAGGAGTTTAGCTTTTAGCATTTTAGCTCGATCGCGCCCTGTCGCAAGATTTCCCAATCACCACCAATCCATTTCGCCACAGTCGAAGGCACACTCGAAGCTGTTGTTGCTGTTGTTAATTCAGCAGCAACTAATGTCAAGACTTCGGGAAACTGCGCTTCTATTTCTGCCACCGACGACCGAGGCGCTTGGCCCGATAGATTAGCACTGGTAGTAGCCAAAGGGCCTGTCTGCTCTAAAATCTTGAGGGCGAGGGGAAAATTAGGCACTCGTACTCCGATTGTAGTGCGATCGATCGCATTCATCGCCGGTGGCACCAGTGGCGAAGCCGGCAGCACCAAAGTTAGCGCCCCAGGCCAATAGGATTGGGCCACTTGCTGCCACAATGTTAATTCTGCCGGACTCCCCTGCACGTAGGGCCACAAAGCTTGGGGCGATGCTGCCATCAAAATCAGTGGCTTGTCTTGACTGCGCTGTTTAGCTGCAAAAATCAACTCCGCGCGATCTGGCCGCGCCGCCAAAGCGGGTACAGTATCTGTAGGAAAGCTGACAATATAATCTCCTGAAATTGCCCCTTGAATCAAGGAGGCGATCGAAACTTGAGTCATCCGATTTTAGATTTTAGATTTTAAATGTTGCATAAATTTTTGATGCGAGCCGGTCAACCGCAGATGTCAGGCAGATAGACACAGATTAACGCAGATAATTTCAAGAGAGGAATGTGTATAAATCGAATCTTGTCTGTTTTAAAATTACAGCATATTTGGACAATCTAAAGACGATAAGCTAAGGCAAACCGATCGATTCCCGCTAAATCAGAAAATATCTGAACTCGATCGTAACTCCCGTGACTTTCCAGCATATCAGCTACCGCCGTTTCTTGTCCCGCCATCATCTCAACCAACCAAACTCCCCCAGATTCTAAATAATCGGGAGCCGTGTTTACCAAATGCCGGATGCACTCTAACCCGTCAAAACCGCCGTCTAAGGCTAGGTGAGGTTCGTGCTTCAAAACTTCCGGTTGCAGGGTCAGCACGGTGCTGCTGGGAATGTAAGGCGGGTTAGACACCATGCCGCTAACTTTGCCCTTAAGAAATGTTAGCGGTTCCCACCACGAACCTTGATAAAAATTAACTCTTTCGGTAAAACCCAAATTTTCAGCATTCTGTCGGGCCACTGCCAAAGCTTCCGAACTGCAATCTACTGCATGAACCGTCGCCTTTGTCAACTCCGAAGCTAGACCGATCGCGATCGCCCCGCTGCCCGTTCCCAAATCCACCCAATGCGATTTTGGATCGATTGAACAACTTTTAACAGCATCCACAGCCAAATCGATCAGCAATTCCGTTTCAGGACGAGGAATGAGCACCGCCGGCGTTACTTTCAGCGAAAAATTCCGCCAATGTGCGACTTCCGTCAAATACTGCACAGGCACCCGTTCCTGCAAGCGCTGCTCCCACAATCGATCGAGTTCAGGTAAAGACAACTTTAATTCAATTTTTGGCAAATCTTTAAACGACTCCAAACGCAGAGCCAATTTATCCAAACCTGCCAGCTCTTGCAGCAGCCAGTCGAGTTCTGAGTTGGGAATGTCACAGGCGATCGCCTCCGTCTTAGCTTGATTCACCCACTGCCACAACTCTAAACCGGAAACAAACATCAGATTTTTTAGTAATTGAGAATTAGTCATTTGTTATTTGTTATTTGTTATTTGTTATTTGTTATTTGTTGTTGGTTGTTAGTTATTTGCTATTTGTTATTTGCTATTTGTTATTGGTTATTTGTTATTTGTTATTTGTTGTTGGTTATTTGTTGTTGGTTATCAAAAAAGTGAGTATAGCCCTATGCCCTATGCCCTAGGCCGCATATTACCTCATATGAGAGCTTGAAAGGCTATAGTCATTAGTCATTAGTCATTAGTCATTTGGAATTGGTAAATAGTAGGTTGAGTCGAGCAGTCCAACCTACTAACTTAATCCTGAATGCAAAACCTAATTATGTAGGGTTCGATCCACACCGCACCTTACCGCTATTATCAGTAGTGCATGAAACCACTTCTTGCGTAAATTCTGTCTGTAACTAATGACTACTGACTAATGACTACTGACCAATGACTAACAGTTAGCGAGTCGGTCGAGCTGGAGCCGGAGAGGCTGGAGCCGGTCGAGCTGGAGCCGGAGAGGCTGGAGCCACCTGTGGATTTTGGCCAGCACCGGCGGGTTGGAGCGATCGCACAAATTCCAGCGACTCCCGCGACGGCACCAAAATCATTTGGGTCAAAAACTGGTCGTTTTCAGTACGCAGAGCTTCCAAAACGCTTTCCAAGTTCACAACCTCAATCTTAATCGAGGTCGTTATGTTGGGTTGCTGCTGCTTAAAACGCTCCACCATTCCCAGCAATTCTTCCTTATTAAAAAATAAAGGAATCACCTCTTGCTGGCCCCGTTGAATCGTCAAATAACCATTTTCCGCGCCCCCTCTGGCCAAAAACAGGGGTACACCGTTGAATTCGTTAACTTGTTGCCCAGTCTGCTGAAGTACAGTTTTAGCCGACTGCACCTGCTGCGGAGCCGGCACAAAAGCAAACTGCACCTGATCCGGCTTGCCTTTATTGGCTTGAGTGATTTGATAAATTTCCCCCAGCGACACCGGCATCACGCGCACCGATGCAGCCAACTGAGGATTTCTGGTTTTGAGCTGATCGACAAAAGCTTGAGCATCTTTTTGGCTGATAAAAATTCCCGCCACCGAAGCATTGCCAGTTTGACCTTGACCTTGTTTGGGTACAGAAGCGATCAGGGGCGCACCTTGAGCATCTGTAATTGTAAATACCGGCACCGATCGCAATTTTTCCAAAATTTGTGGTTCGGGAATTGCCAGTGCAGACATCTTACCCATTGGCTGCGGCCCGAGCAGAGCGCAGCCGACAATTCCCAATATTGCGCCGAAACGAACTAATGATTTCATGTTTTTCCACCAGGAGCAGTTCTGAAACACATTAACGCAAAGACTGACACCTTGACACGATCGGCAAAAACTGCCTAAATCTGTTTACATTTTGACTAAATGTAAAAAGATTGAGACTGTTTCTGTTTCAATCTATCTATTATTTAACATTGTGCGATCGGGATGACAGGATTTGAACCTGCGACATCCTGCTCCCAAAGCAGGCGCGCTACCAAGCTGCGCTACATCCCGTTGTGATAGTTAGCTATCCTTTAACTATTAACACACAACACCCTCAGTTTGTCAAGCTTTTTTTTATTTTAGCTTTAGGTGCTGGGCCGAAGTTACCTTCAGTTTTTGCTGTTTGACAATAGTTGCACCACTTCAAAGCAGCCATGCTGCGAAACATCTGGAGCGTAAATGACCCCGCCCAAACACGGATACCGTTTCCCGCAGGGCTCTCGCGAACAGGTAAAAATTTGAGACCAAAGTTCCTGCTTTGGTGATTCACCCAACAGCAAGCAAATCTCCAATCGAAAATCTCCAATACCCGAATCGACTTACCGCAGCGCAGGGGGCGAGGAGGTGTTAGCAGCGTCGATCTTGAATGCTGGACTTTGCTCTCAAAAAATCAACGCCGATTTGCACCTGGCTGGCTAATCTGGATACCAAAACATACCTTTAATCCCCTCCGGATCGGACATAAAGCCCAAATTTCGGTAAAAATCCACCACTTGAGGGTCAGCAAATAAGGTAATGTTGCTGATATCTTCACTGCGGAGTTTTTTAATGATGTATTGCATCAGCGCTTTGCCCATGCCTTTACCCTGGTAGTCAGGATGAACTACCACATCCCAAAGCGTGGCATTAAAAGCATGGTCTGAAGTCGCTCTGGCGAAACCCACCAGCCGTCGCTGGTTGCCCCGCATCTCCCACATAGAGACGACTAGGAAGCTGTGCACAATAGCTTTTTTGACTTTACGCAGGGGACGGCGAGACCAACCCACTGCATTACAAAGTTCTTCGAGTTCGTAGAGATCGATGTCCCGATCGCAACTGAAAAAGATGCGAGCGTTGCCACTGGCGGGTTTGCGAAATGTTGGGGAAAGCGGATCGCCTAACCCGACGGCCACATCTTCCTCAAATTCCGCTGTTTGGGATACAGAGGCAGACTCAGGACTACTAAATAAGTTTTTCCAAAAACCCATGCAGGCGCGGTTGAGGTAGTAGAAGTTGGACTACGTGAAAGAAAACCCGACAGACAAACCCACTCCGAGCGGCGTGGGATAAATTACGGGTAGCCTTTTGAGCAACAGTTTACGGTAAACTCATCTTACGCCGAAAGCAGCGATTTGTCGTCTAACATTGAGTCTGAGCTTTTTTTGATTCTCGTCAAGTTAGGGAGAAATGTTCTGTAAGCCTGTGCTCGAACAATCCGCTCTTAAGGTAAAATTTGTTGCTGGCTCACGACAGAGGCATTTTGGGAATTGCTTCTTTTAAGTGCTGCCGATCGCGCCAGAACTTATACGCTGGATGGGAAATACGACCCGAAGATCGCAACCGTGACCTTCTGGTAATACATTCTCACACAGATTTTACCCACCCAACAACGGATATCGTGCCACTTACGACCGTCGTGGAGAGATAGAAATTTTAGACAAGAGTTCCAACTCCCAGATTCATCTGTGGAGTAAATCTACAATCTAAAATCTACAATCTAAAATCTACTGACCTCTGGTTTTAGTTTGGAGGCGATCGCAATTTAAGTCGAATCGTCAAATCGAAAATCCCATTGCCATAAGGCATGGGAGAGCAAATACCTAGTATATCTCCCGCACCTTCCCCTCAATTATGGCTTCGGGTTTAAAACCATCTACCCTAGAACTTCTCAAGCGCTTTAACCGAGCGTTTCCACAGTTTTACGAGCAATTTGTCAGCAGCGAAATCCAACTGCAAAACCTCAAATTAGCTTATCAGCTTTACAAAACTCGGCAAGCGGTCATCGAAATCAGAGCCGAAGGTAATAAAAGTGCCCTGCATTTTGCTTACCGGAACCAATCTTTTCTCCTGAGCGACATTTTTGGAGTATTGGCGGCCTACGGGCTGACCATTCACAGTCTGAGTCTGTACGGTCAAATTTACCCGCCAATGCTGGTATTTATCAAATTGGTAGTATCTCGCGGCGGCAAGGTGCTGGCAGATAAAACAGCAGAAAATGTCTGCAGGGCAGTTCGAGAGGCCTTGGCGGGGCATTTTGAGGTTGAAGAGATGTTGGCCGTGGAATTTAATCTAGACGCGGGTTTGGAGGATGTGGCGACTGAATTTTACGTCGATCCGGTTTTCCACTTGCCAGCTTTGCTGATAGAAGCTGATAATCAGCCTGGACTTTTTTACAAAGTTATGTATGCCATCTGGCAAGAGGATTTGTTGGTGGTAAATGCTAATTTGCTGGTTTGGCGGGGGCGAACTCGCCTGATTTTGTACTTGTTGGGGCCCAATGAAAGTTTAATTCCTGAGTATCTGGGGCAGAAAATCGCTGAGGGGGTCAGACAAAGATTGCTGGGCGAGCGATTTTAGGCGGTTGGCAGCGGGCGGTTGACCGTTGGTGGTTGGTGGTGGGCGATCGATCTGTTCTTGAGCGTTGATTTCGGGATAGGATAAATGTATGGCAACCATCGACATCCTAGGGGTTCGGCACGCTTGCGATCTGACGGCTCCGACTGCAACTTCTCCGGTTCTGGTATTTGTCCACGGCTGGCTGTTAAGCCGCCGCTACTGGCAACCTTTGACCGATCGCTTGGCACCAAACTATCAGTGCTTGACCTACGATTTGCGCGGGTTTGGCGATTCTCAATTTGACGGCGACGGCCATCCGGGGCCTTCGGCACCGCTCGATTCCTGCTACACTCCCGCAGCTTACGCTCGCGATTTGGAAATTTTACTCGAAAAACTAGATATTTCTAATGCTTGGTTGGTGGGGCACTCTCTCGGCGGTACGATCGCTCTTTGGGCAGCCAGTCAATTGTCCGATCGCGTTAAAGGTGTAGTCTGCATCAATGCAGGCGGCGGCATCTATCTAAAGGAAGAATTCGAGCGGTTTCGAGCGGTCGGCAAGCAGCTAGTGAAAATGCGTCCCCGCTGGCTGTCTCACTTGCCGCTAGCAGATTTCGTGTTTGCCCGCGATTCTGTGGCAAGATCGATCGGCAGATGTTGGGGAAGGCAGCGCTTGATAGATTTCGTGGCAGCCAATCCTGACGCAGCTTTGGGGGCTTTGTTGGACTCCACCACAGAAGCGGAGATTCACCTCTTGCCGCAAATAGTATCCCAACTCAAGCAGCCTGTTTATTTTATTGCCGGCAGTAAAGACAAAATTATGGAACCAAAATACGTGCTGCATTTGGCTAGCTTTCACTGGATGTTCCAAGGTTGCGGCGAGAATGTCCTTCAGATTGAGAGCGGTCATTTGGCAATGGTGGAACAGCCGGATGCAGTGGCTAGTTACTTGCAAAATATTCTTCACGAACACGCTTAAAGGGCATGGGGCATCGGGCATGGGGCATGGGGCATGGGGCTGTCGGTTATACAC
>NZ_CAWPRX010000104.1:0-81964 GCF_963890365.1 Tychonema sp. LEGE 07196
CAAATACCACTTGATAAATGGGTTCTTTCGGAGCAAATTCCCCTTGCTAATGGGGGGCTTTCGGAGCAAATTCCCCTTGTTAATGGGGGGCTTTCGGAGCAAATTCCCCTTGTTAATGGGGGGCTTTCGGAACAAATTCCCCTTGTTCAAGGGGGGCTTTCGGATCTTTCTTCACCCCCCTTAGCAAGGGGGGCAGGGGGGGTCGAATTAATCCTGGTTTCCGGTTACTCCGGCATCGGCAAATCCTGCTTGGTAAATGAAGTTCAAAAACCCATTGTTCGGCAGCGCGGCTATTTTATTACCGGTAAATTTGACCAATTCAAGCGCAATATTCCCTACGCTTCTTTGATTCAAGCATTCCAGTCACTGATTCGGCAGTTGCTAACAGAAAGTGCAGCATCTATCCAGACTTGGAAACAAAAATTACTAGCCGCTTTGGGAACTAACGGCAAAGTTGTCACAGACGTGATTCCCGAAGTAGAACTAATTATCGGGAAACAGCCGGAAGTCCCGCAATTGGGGCCGGCAGAATCGCAAAACCGATTTAATCTGGTGTTTAAACAATTCATTAGCGTTTTTACTGCCAAACAACACCCGCTAGTTGTTTTTCTCGACGATTTGCAGTGGGCAGATTCCGCATCGCTGAAATTCATTGAACTGCTAGTGACGGATTCAGAAAGCAAACATTTGCTGCTAATTGGAGCCTGTCGAGATAACGAAGTCAGCGCCACCCATCCGCTGATTCAAACCATCGAAAACATCCAAAAAACTGAAGCAGGACTTCCAGAAAAAATCAGCAATATTGTTCTGAATCCCTTATACTTGAGTCATGTAGAGCAATTAATTTCCGAAACTTTAGAAAGCCAAATTTCCCCAAGAATCAAACTTTTAGCAGAGCTACTTTTTAACAAAACCCAAGGAAATCCCTTCTTTTTGACTCAGTTGCTGAGAACTCTTTATCAAGAAACACTGTTAGTTTACGATTTTCCATCCAGTAGGTGGCAGTGGGATATCGGGCACATCCAAGCAATCGGAATTACTGACTGCAATGTCGTGGAGTTAATCGCTCGAAATATTCGGAAGTTGTCGGCTGCAGCGCAGTCATCCTTAAAATTAGCGGCCTGTATTGGCAATCGGTTTAATTTAGAAATCCTGGCAATTGTCGGCGAAAAATCTCAAAAAGAAACAGCATTAAGTCTCTGGGATGCTCTTGGGGCAGGGCTAATTTTGCCTCTGAGCAACGATTACAAAATTCCGCTGGTTTTTGAAGGTTCGGAAACGGGGCTGTCTGGGCTGCAAAATGTTAAGGTTGGCTACAAGTTTTTGCACGACAGGGTGCAGCAAGCAGCTTATTCTTTGATTCCCGATGAGGCCAAGCAAGCAACGCACCTAACAATCGGTCAACTGCTGCTGGAGAATACTCCCGTCTCCGAGATTGAAGAAAATGTCTTTGATATTGTCAATCAACTGAATTTTGGTGTTGAATTACTCACAGAAAAATCCGCAAAATATGAACTGGCAAAACTGAATCTGATTGCTGGTAAAAAAGCTAAAGCATCCAATGCTTACGAAGCTGCTGTCAGGTATTTGAATGTCGGTTTGGAACTGATTAATTCCCCTCATTCCCCCGTAAGTATAGGATCGAGTTGGCAGACTGATTATGACTTGACGCTGAACCTGCACGTAGAAGCAGCGGAGGCTGAATATCTCAATACTAACTTTGGGCGATCGCAAGAATTAGCAGATATCGTGTTACAAAAAGCTACAAACCTGCTGGAGAAAATTAAAGTATACGAACTCCAAATCCAGTCTTATATGGCTCAAAACCAGATGTTGAAAGCCATCGATACTGGTTTAAAAGCTTTGGAAATATTGGGATTTTCCCTGTCGGAAATCCCCCCAGAGGGTTTGGCTGGACTTAAGTTACCTCAGCTTGAGGAACTAGAAAACATTCCGGTAATGACTGATGACTATGAATTGGCAGCAATGCGTATACTCTCAATTATTATGCCTCCTGCTTTGAATTCAAAACCAGAACTCTTGCCGAAGATCATCTTCACAATGGTTAATCTTTGTCTGGAACGCGGTCATTCAGCACTTGGGGCGATCGCCTATAGTTGGTATGGCTTGCTGCTGACTGGGGTATTAGGAGAAATAGAGGCTGGATATCATTCGGGACAACTAGGCTTGAAGTTATTAGAGCAATTTAATGCTAAAGAACTTAAATGCAGAGTTTACAATATGTTTAACAATTTCATCCGATCCTGGAAAGAACACGCCCGGGAGACAATTGCACCATTAATAGAGAGTATTCAAAGCGGTATCGAAACTGGAGATTTAGAATTTAGCAGTTATTCTGCTTTCAATACTTGTTTGTTTCTTATTTTGATTGGAGAACCTCTCGAAAAAGTAGATATAAAACAAGTGCAATATTTCAATTTGGTAAAGAATTTCAAACAAGAGTATCAGATAGAATTGCTGAGCGTATGGGGGCAATTTATTTGTAATTTGCAAGGCTTCTCCGCGAATCCATCTCAATTAATAGGTGAAAAATTTAATGCAGAAGAAATATTGCCTAGGTTGCAAGCAACCAATAATCGGATGTCAACTTTTAATGTTTACTTTGCTAAATTGCTGCTTGCGTACTTGTTTAAAAAACTAGATTTAGCAGTTATTAATGCTTTTTTAGCAGCAGAATACGCGCCAGCAGCAGTAGGCTTCATAATGTTCGGCACGCACAATTTTTACTATTCGCTGGCTTTGCTGGCTGTGTATCCAACTGCTGACAGTGCAGAACAGGAAAAACACTTGCGCCAAATTGAAAAAAACCAGGAAAAAATGCAAAAATGGGCTTTCCACGCACCGATGAATTACCAGCACAAATACGAGTTAGTTGAGGCTGAGAAAGCGCGGGTGTTGGGAGAAAAAGACCGGGCGATGGATTATTACGATCGCGCAATTCAACATTCCGGCGAACAGGGATACATTCAGGAAGAAGCTTTGGCTAATGAATTAGCCGCCGAGTATTATCTCTCTCTCGGTAGGGAGAAAGTTGCTAAGGTTTACATGACAGATGCTTACTACGGTTATATCCGCTGGGGTGCGAGTGCTAAAGTTGCTGATTTGGAGGAACGATATCCGCAGTTGATTTTACGGATGCCGGAAACTGATAGTTTAACAATTAGCAACCCGACTCTGATTGCAACTTCTGCAACCGTTACCGGCAGTCACAAAGCTTGGGATTTCGCTACTGTGATGAAAGCATCTCTTGCTATTTCTGGCGAAATTGTGCTCGATGCTTTGCTGGCAAAATTGATGCAGATTTTGCTGGAAAATGCGGGTGCCCAAAGTGGGTGTCTGATCGCGCCGAAAAATGGTGATTTTGCGATCGAGGCTGCGGGAGAAGCGGGCGCAGATGTGCGAGTGTTATCGGGCGCGGGCTTGGATTATCCGTATCCGCGATCGGTCATCAATTTTGTCGATCGCACTCTCGAAGATATTGTCCTCCACGATGCCAGCAGCGAAGCAATTTTCAACAACGACCCCTACATTATCGAACACCAGCCGAAATCGGTGTTATGCGCGCCGATCGTCTATCAAGGCAAATTAACAGCCATCCTTTATTTAGAAAATAATTTAATCGCCGGCGCTTTTACTCCCGATCGTTTGGAAGTATTAAAACTGCTTTCTTCCCAAGCTGCGATCGCCCTGGAAAATGCCCGCCTTTACACTAACTTAGCAACGGCCAACCAACAACTAGCAGAATACAACCTTACCCTAGAAGCAAAAGTCAAAGAACGCACCCAAGAATTAAACAAAAAAAATGCCCTGCTTTCTGCAGAAATTCAAGAACGCCAAAAAGCCGAAGCCGCAGCCAGAGATGCCAGTCGCGCCAAAAGCGAATTTTTAGCTAACATGAGCCACGAATTGCGAACACCCCTCAACGGCATTTTAGGTTACACTCAAATCTTTAAGCGCGACAAACATTTCTCACCCCAACAACAGGATGGAATTGGCGTTATTCACCGCTGCGGCGAACACTTGCTAGCTTTGATAGAGGATATTTTAGACCTTTCTAAAATCGAAGCTAGAAGAATGGAACTCGTACCCACAGAATTTAATTTTCCCGATTTTATTCAAAGCATAACTGCCATTTTTAGCATCCGAGCCGGTCAAAAAAATATAGCTTTTAATTGCGAATATCTTTCATCTCTTCCCGCTACAATCTTGGCTGATGAAAAGAAGTTACGGCAAATTTTAATTAATTTAATTGGCAATGCAGTTAAGTTTACTGAAAGGGGTGGAGTTACTTTTAAGGTTTCTGCAGTCCATTCTGTAAAGGATGGAACCCAGACTGAAGTTCTTACTGCGAACGTGAAGATTCGGTTTCAAGTAGAAGACACGGGAATTGGCATCGCTGCCGATGAATTGCTAAAGATATTTGCACCTTTTGAACAGGTAGGCAATAGTCCGCGCCATACTGAGGGAACAGGCTTGGGATTGGCGATTAGCCACCAATTAGTGGAAATTATGGGCGGTGAATTGAAAGTAGAAAGCACTTTAGGCAGAGGTAGCATTTTCTCCTTTGAGTTGGAGTTGCTGGCTGTTGACAACCCAGCTCAAAATAACAAGTATTATCCCAAAAATATTAAGGGTTTCAAGGGTGCTAATAAGAAGCTTTTGGTGGCGGACGATCGGTGGGAAAATCGCTCGGTTTTAATTCACCTGCTGGAACCGTTGGGTTTTGAAATAATTGAGGCGAGCGACGGTCAAGATTGTGTGAATAAAGCTCTAGAATTTCAACCGGATTGTATTTTGATTGATTTGGTGATGCCGGTAATGGACGGATTTGAAGCGATGCGGCAAATTCGCAAGTTGCCCCAACTGCAAAATGTGGTGGCGATCGGCACTTCTGCTAGTATTATGGAAGCGGAAAAGCAGGAAAGTCTAGCAGTAGGATGCAATGCTTTTATTCCCAAGCCGATCCGGGCTGAGGAACTTTTAAATTGCTTGCAAGTTCATTTGGGCTTAGAATGGATTTGCGAGGATCTGCAATACCCGAACGCAGAATCTGAAGTTTTTCACAACCAATCTCAAATTCAGCATGAAGAAATCATTGCTCCTCCGGCAGAGCAAATCGATTTACTCTTTGAATTAGCCATGATGGGTGACTTAGGAGGTATTCAAAAACAAGCAGAAAAATTGGCAAAACTTGATATTAAATATGTCTCTTTCGCCAACCATCTCAATCAATTAGCTAAAAATTTTGAAGAAGAAAAAATTTTAGAATTTGTCGAACAATACAGGAATTACTAAAAATATGAGCATTTCACCTTGGGAAGAAAGCGCAATTTTGATCGTTGATGATAACCCGAATAATTTGGCAGTGCTGTTTGATTTTTTGACGGAATCGGGGTTTAAAGTGTTGGTGGCGCGGACGGGAGAGAGCGCTATCAAAAAAGCTGAATACTCGCTGCCGGATTTGATTTTGTTGGACGTGCTAATGCCGGGAATTGACGGTTTTGAAACTTGCCGGCGTTTGAAGGCTGGCGATTTGACAAAAGAGATTCCGGTGATTTTTATGACCGCGCTGAATGAGACGGAAGATAAGGTAAAAGGATTTAGTTTAGGGGCCGTTGATTACGTTACCAAGCCGATTCAAAATGAAGAAGTTTTAGCTCGCGCTAAAGCGCATTTGAGCGTCTGCAAGCTGACTCAAAAACTTCAGCAACAAAATGTGCAGATGGAGCAGGAAATTGTCGATCGCAAACTCGCTCAAATTAAGCTGGAACAACTGGCTGCTGAGTTGGAACAACGGGTTGATTCGCGCACGGCAGAACTTTCTCAAGCCAACCAGCAGCTACAAGCAGAGGTTAACCACAGGCAACAAATACAGGATAATTTGCAGAAGTCCCTGCACGATCTCAAGCAGGCTCAATCGCTATTAATTCAAAGCGAAAAAATGTCGGCTTTGGGGCAAATGGTAGCAGGAATTGCTCACGAAATTAACAATCCGGTGAATTTTATCTGCGGCAATCTCAATTACGTTCGCGATTATGCTGAAGATATTCTCAAGGTGCTGGAACTTTACCAACAGCACTATCCCGATCCGGCACCGGAAATAACATCAACAGCAGAAGCCGTGGAGCTAGAATTCATTCAGGAAGATTTGATGAAAATACTCAGCTCGATGCAGATAGGGGGCGATCGCATTCGCGAGATAATTCTGTCTCTGCGGTATTTTTCGCGGCAAGAAGGGCGAGAAATGGAGTTGATTGATATTCATGAAGGTATCGACAGCACGCTGATGATTTTGCACAACCGGCTGAAATTTAAGGCGAACCGCCCCGCGATTGAAGTTATTAAAGAGTATGACCCCAATTTAAAAAATGTAGAGTGCTGCGGCGGGGAAATCAATCAGGTATTTATGAATATTTTAGCTAATGCGATCGATGCGATAGAAGAATCCTGCAGTGAAAAAAACTTCGACGAAATTAAAGCAAATCCCTACGTGATTCGGATTTGTACGAAAGTCAGCAGCTCCAACACGGCAATCATTAAAATTTGTGACAGCGGGCCGGGAATGAGCGAGGAGTTGTGCGATCGTATTTTTGACCCATTTTTTACGACAAAGCCGATCGGCAAAGGTACCGGAATCGGCTTGTCAATTAGCTGGCACATTGTCACAGAAAAGCACGGCGGCAGTTTGCAGTGTTGTTCGACACCGGGCCAAGAAACCGAATTTGCGATCGAACTTCCAATCCGACAAAAAGCACGACAAATGGCTGCCTCCGGTGTCCAAATTGGAGGCTGCTAACCCATCGCAGATTAGACATCTTGCATTCATACCATATCCGGTCAATTACCATAATAAAAGCCGTTCGTAGTGCGAACAGTTGTCCGCATTACGAACCTTGACAAGATCGGCATTAAAAGAGCATTGCATCGGCCTTCAATCTGCGTTTTACGTATTAATCAAATATTTAGGCAATTGCTCACCTAGAGTAACAACAAATAAACCTATAAATCCGGCTGTTCCTGATGATCTTCCGCAGAACTCGGGTCTAATTCCCACCGACTTTCATCTCGATGTTCCAGCATATCTGTTGTGTGCAAAATAGCTCCGTCCGCCATTTCAATGCCCGCTGCAGCTCCAAGTTCGTCAACCATATCTTGGTCGGGAGTTGGAGCGCTTCCCCCCACCAATTCCTCGCCAGTCGCACGTTCTTGTTCCGCCGCAGCAACCTCGCCATCGTCGCCGCTGAGTTGGGAACTGCTCGAACGGTATTCCGAACCGCTGTCGTTCAAGGTTGTGATTTCATATTGGTTCAATCCCGGTTCAACGATAACGCCGGTGCCGTAAGATTCAGTAATTTCTTGAGGCAAATCGCTGGAATTATCGCGTTCCTCTGCTATTTCTTCAGCTCGTTTATTTTGCTGTACCACGATATTTTCTCCTAATTTTTTTTGATTTTATTCAATAGTTCGGAATTTAGCTATTGGCTTTATCTAAATAGTCATTAATTGCCAAATTCTTTAATTAATTGTCAGTATAACTGCTTTTATTTTTTTTAGCTTCTATCCCAAGAAATATCTTGATTTGGATCTGCTACAGCGGTTCGATCGCGTTGTGAGATATGCCCTATGCCCTATGCCCTATGCCCTATGCCCTATGCCCCAGGCCCGATGGCACCTTATCTTTCTGAGAAATGTTATATTTCATTGGGAATACAAAAAACATCGCCCATTTGAAAGGGCGATGCTTTTTCTAAGTAGCGCTAACTTTATTCGGGAAAATCAGGAATTACCCATTTGGGAGGTTCCGTCCGTTTCCTTCTGATCGCTTCCTCTGCCATTTCCAGCATTTTGTCAAGAGAGGTATTTTCAATAAAGTTTGACGTTGCCGCCGCGTATTCTCGCTTCGGGCATTTGTCGCCCAAAACGCAGCCATTGACGCAAGCTACAGCACAATCGACAGTGTTCTCCACCATAACTTTTTTCCTTTCACGGTTCCAACAACAAGCAGGCAGATGCTCTTGGTGAATTTGTCAAGAGACTGCCATTTGTCTTCATTTTACTTTACAAATAGTCGTTAATGTCGATCGCCCGGGCAAAACTGTTATAAAATCAAAGCAACCTACCGAATCAGCCGATCGTGAGTAATTTTCTGCGCCGCTTAAAACTTTTACCTTGGCGAGAAATGCTGCAAATCGCCGCCCTCGTCAACTCAATCGTGATTGGAGTCGAGCTATTTTTAGCCTGGGGTTTCACGCAATCGCGCGCAATCCGCAACGTCGTGACGCTTCTCTACAACCCCCCCCTCGGACTCTTGATACCTTTCGCCGCCGCAGTGGGAATGGGAGCTTTAGCAGTGTACTTTTTAGAGCATTGGCACCAGCAATATTTGCTCAATAAAATTAATTTGTGGGTTTTAGTTTTGTGCGTGCTATTCGGTTTGGTGTTAAAGTCATTTCTGCCCATACCTCCTTTGTTAGCAAGTTTATCGGAAGCCGCACTAATCGGAATTACGGTAGGAGTTTTTTGGAAAGGCAGGCCTTATTGGCGATAGCCCATGCGATTTGAGATTTGAGATTTTAGATTGATTGTCGATTGTCGATTGTAGGGTGCGTCAGGGGAGTGAATATCTTGACTGTAGATTAAGAACTTTTCCCCCTGACGCACCCTACGATTAGTTACTTCCTTCTTCCTTCTTCCTTCTTCCTTCTAATTACGGCAGCCAAAAATCGGGAATAAAAGTATTAGTCAAACTGCGAGCAAACTGATTAATCTGTCTCCCGATTTGAATGTGCGGTTCATCAGCCTCTACAGGAATAACTGCCGCTTTGCTGCCAATTCCGAAACGCGAAATTACCAAATTTGCCGCCTCCAAACCAGTAACATAAGCCTTTTCCTGCGACCAAGAACCGTGACGGGTAACAACCCAATCGCCGCTCATCAATACATTATCATAACTTGTTACCGCCGGCAACAAATACTGATAACTTCCCGGTGCAAAATGCGTCACCGCCCGCGACAAGCGAATCGCGCTGCTGTCAATTACTTTGGCATCCCGAAAAGCGGGAATACAAGTCGCTAAATCCCGCTGCACTAAAGCAACAATTTCCTCATCTTTCAGGGGAATTAATTGATTGGCGTGATAAAAGTCAGCTTCAACAACTGTTCCCGGTTCCGCTCGAAATTCGTCGTGCAAAGCATTCAAATCAAAAAATGTCCAACCCGTAGTCGAACTAAATCCAAAACAGGCATTTGAAGGCAGCGGAATGTTGATTTTCCTGTCAAACCAGAGACGGACAGCTAACACGTCAACAGCACCCAAATTCATTACGTCCCTAAATTCTTGGCGGCTTTGCAAAGCTGGGCTGCTGCTAATAATTTTTTGCATTCCAGTAACGCCAACTGCAAAAATAACCGCATCTGCTTCGAAGGTTTTATCGCCGCAAACCACGCCTGTAGCTCGGTTGTTGCTGTCAACAATTAAATCAGTAACTCGTTGATTTGTCAATACTTTAGCGCCGATTTTTTCCAGGCGATCGACCCAAGGGCGAAAGATTTTTTCTCCGACAGTGCCGCGACACCAAACCACATCAAAATCGGGTTGGTGTGCTAAGATGAAATAATAAAGCATTCCCAAAGCTGCGGCGGCAGAACATTGTTCTCCTGGTGCAAATAAACCTACTAATAACATCGGCTCGAAGGCATCGCGGTACAGCCTCGCAGACACGCCAAACTGTTTGAACAATTCGCGGGCTGTAACGCGATCGTACCTGCGCCAAGCTTCGTCGGAATTGTCGAAATCTAGGACGGCGTAGAGTAAAGGTAAGGCTGAAAGTCGATCGACTAATGGCAGCCTTTTAAATTTGGTGTAGAGAAAGGTTCCTAACGGTGTGGGAAGGATCGGCTCGTCCTGAAATATTGGCGATTCTACTTCCAATCCGGCGGGGGAATACTGACAGGAACGAGTCCAAGGTGTAAACGGATCGAGTCCTAATTCCTTGACTAATGAAAAGATATTTTTGTAGGGATACCAGAAGCCGTGAATGCCTGCTTCTACGGAACGCCCGCCGGCGGTTTTCCACCCCGCAACTAAGCCTCCCGGCTGAGGGCCCGCTTCTAACAAAGTTACGTCGTAGCCTTGCTGGGCGAGGTGATAGGTGGCTCCTAAACCGGCCCATCCTGCGCCGACGACGACTATTTTTGGGGCTGGCGATTCTGCTGACATTTCGTACCTCTTCATTTATGATTTATGATGACACAATTTATGAATAAAAGTGAAATATGCGAGAAATTAGCTAAAATTTATGGTGGTTTTTTTGACGTTGGGAAATGTTATATTAAAACGTTAAGGTTGGTTTTTTCCAGAATTGAGATGAGAGTAAAATACACAAGTTAAACGGGTTGTCAATATGCAATTAATTAATTATTTGACTGCTGTTTTTGGGGTAATTTGGCAGAACAGCATTTTTCACTGGGCGGCGCTAATTTTGCTGTGCGCGGCTGTTTGGGGCGAGTATACTTCTGTGAAGCAGTATCAGCGCTATCTGGGGGCGAAAAGCCGATCGACTTCTGATGCGATCGACTATTTGAACTCGAACTCAGACAGCGGTACATCAGGGGCGATCGCACTGCACCAGTGGGAAACACCTGCAGATACCTGGAAACTGCTGCTAGACTGGTTTAGCGAACACTTGGCGGGCGAAATTACCGCCGGTGGCGAGGCTTACAGGGCGCAGGTAAAATCCGGGCGGTTTGTGTTGTTTCAGTATCCCGCAATTTTAGGGCGATCCGCACCTCGGAGTCAGTGGCGGTTTGTACCGAGCACCTTAGTCGCGCTGGGGGTTTTAGGTACATTTTACGGCATTCAAACCGGCTTGCAAGATGTTAATTTGGGTTCTTTGCAAGATACCAAAGAACTGCTACCGTCGATCGGCACGTTGCTGGAGGGAATGAAAACAGCGTTTTCGACTTCTTTGATGGGTTTGGGCTCTTCTAGCATATTTACGCTTGTCTTGGCTTGGGGCGATCGCGCGCGCATTGCTCAGCGCGACCATTTACGCAATAAATTAGATAAAATCGCCAAATTAGAAACCCCAGAACAAATATTGTCCCGCGCCAATTCTAGCGGCGGTGTTGAAAGTGCGATCGCCCTTGCAACAGAAACAATGAAAACCGGCTTTGCTCAAATCGTTGAAGCCCAAAGCAATGTCAACTCCCAGGAACTCGGACAGCAAATTGGCTTAGCAATGGCCCCAGTTTTTCAAGACATCCGCCAAGAGTTATCCCTACTAAAACAAATTAAAGCCGACCAAGGCGAAGAGATATTAAACAACCTGCTTTCTGGACTCCGCACCGAAGTAATCGAACCAGTAGTAGGGCGATTAGATCAAAGCGCCCAGTTAACTCAATCAGCATCCGAAGCTGTCAGAGAACTGAAGAACGAATTGGGCGGAATATCTTCTAGTTTAGCACAATCTATCCTGACAATTCAAACTTTCCAGCAAGATACATTAGTGCAGTTGCAGGAATTTGCCGCCAACTTGCAGCAGATTTTAGGACAGTTTCAGACAGACACCCACGGCGTTTTGCAAGAAATGGCTACCGAAATGCGATCGGGAGTTGGAGAAAGCATTGAAGGCATGAAAGCCCAAAGAACAGCCTTCCAAGAAAGCGCCCGAGAAGCCGCCAACACCTTTAGAGGAATCCAAGATAACTTGCAAGCATCTCTCCACACTCAAGCAGCACAAGAAAAGGAAATGCTAGAAAAAGTTGAAGCCCGAATGACCAATATTTTAAGTGCTACCCATGCAGCTTTTCAAACTCAGTCAGACACCATAAAAGCAGTAGGCGATGAAGCTTCGGAACTAATGGACAAAGCGCGAGAAAATCTGGTGGGAAGCTTGCAAAATGTTGACACCATGCTGCAAAATACCCGTGTCACAGTTCAAGAAGAATTAGATAACTTCCGGGTAACATATCAATCCTCTCTCCAGCAATTTTTTGCCGCACAAAATAACTTATTAGAAGGTACTTTAGGAAAACAGCAAAAAGGTTTAGCGCAGGTTGTACTGGGGTTGCAAAAAGTTTTTCAAGAAGAATCCCAGAAACGCAAATTGATGTCGCAGCAAGTTGACGAAAGTATGGACAAAATTTTGACAACAGCCGCAGAAGTGAGTCAGTTTGCTAATTCTGTGGGGTTGAATTCCAGCCAGCGTTTGGCACAGTTACAGGAACTAGCCAAGATAACCGGACAAGAAGTGTTGCGGGTAGAAAGCGTGTATGAAAAAATGGCAAATCAGTTCAATGCAGAAGGGGAAAGATTGCAAACTACCTATACCAGTTTGGTGAATCAATTAAATACAGCTTTGCAAGCGGAACAAGAACAAGTGCGGCGGGTTGAGAGTGCGTATCAAAATATGAGCGATCAGTTCGATCGCGCGCTGCAGTCTGGTAACAATCAATTAATTGGCTATTTGGAAAAAACTACGTCATCCCAGCACAAGTTTTTTGAAGAGGCAGATTCTTCGATGGCGAAAGTGTGCAGCGGATTGCAAGAAAGTTCTGATGGTTTAATGCAGGTTGCTCATTATTTGGTGGCGGCGGCTGATAATTTGGGAACGAAGAAATAAGCTGTTAACAGTGAGGTTTGTATTTAGGACTTTACTCATCATAAAGTAAGGACTTCAGTCCTCATTCAGTTAGAGAATACGATCGCGTTTAGGATGATATTTAGAAATAGGTTGAGGACTGAATTCCTCACAACAAACTAATTAACAGTGCAAAAATGAAAGATTTATCCGATTTAGATAATTTACCGGAAATAGAAGAAGAGGAAGATTCCAGCGTCCTGCTGTCCATCGGCGATTTAATGTCCGGCTTGCTGATGTTGTTCGCCCTCCTGTTCATCACTGTGCAAATTCAACTCAGCGAAAAGGTGAAAATGCTCGATGAAAAAATTCTGCAGGTGGAAAAACTGCGGCAGGAATTGCAGCAATATCAAAACGCATTTAAAGGATTACCGCAGATTATTGTCAATGCTTTAGAAGGGAAACTTGGAGACAAAGATATTTTTACAGTTGACCCCGGAACCGGAGATGTCAGCATTCGCGATCGCATTTTGTTTGATAATAACAGTTCTGTCCTCAAACCAGAAGGAAAAAAGTTTTTGCAAGCCTTCATTCCCATTTACAGCCAAGTGCTTTTTGCTAACCAACAGTTTGAAAAACAAATTTCTCGCGTTGTCATTGAAGGACATACCAGTTCTGCCGGTTCCGATTCAAAAAATCTGGAACTGAGTTTGCGGCGGGCTTTAGCTGTGTCTAATTATATGTTTTCCAATGAGGTAAATTTTCCTAAAAAAGCCCAATTGCAGCAGAAAGTATTAGTTTCTGGGCGGGGAGAATTAGATGCGAATCCGAATCAAAATTCAGCGGGCGATCGCAAAGTCGTCTTCCGCTTCCAATTCCGCCGCGAAAACTTGAATGTTGACTTAAACCGCCAATTACCATCCTCCGAAGCCAAACAATGAAAATTCCCGATCGCAATTTACCGCTGAAACCGCTACCGCACGACTCTCATTTGCCTCCGCAGACTGAGAAATCAAGAAAGTATTTAAGCCTGATTTGATATAAAATGTGTTGCATCATTATTAGCCAGAACACGCGCGGGTAGCCACAAACCCTTATGAAATCGCTCCTTCCCAATCGAAAATCGAAAATCGAAAATCGAAAATTGTATAGCCTGTTACTGCTATTATTTCCCGCCACTGCATGGCTGCTCGTTTTCTTCATTTTGCCAGTGCTAATTGTACTTTTGTACAGTTTCTTAGAACGCGGTACTTACGGCGGCGTTACTGCGATATTTACTCTCAACAATTACCAGCGTTTGTTCAGCGGACTTTTTTTAGGAGTAATTGGGCGATCGCTCTTTTTAGCTTTTTTAACAACCGTTGCTTGCCTTTTAGTTGGCTATCCCCTCGCATTTTTCATCGCCACCCGTCCTCCCCGCTGGCGAAATGCCTTGCTTTTGCTGGTAATTATTCCATTTTGGACTAACTTTTTGGTAAGAACCTACGCCTGGATAATTCTGCTGCGTAGCGAAGGAGTAGTTAACACAGCCCTGCAAAGCCTGCAAATAATTAGCGAACCGTTAAACTTGCTTTTTACACCTTTCGCTGTGGCGATCGGTCTGATTTACGGCTATTTACCTTTCATGGTTCTACCTTTATATTCTAGCATAGAACGCTTTAATTTTTCATTAGTAGAAGCAGCTCAAGATTTAGGAGCAAATGATATTAGAACATTCTGGCGCGTATTTTTCCCATTAACAACTCGCGGAATAGTTGCAGGTTCGATATTAGTATTTGTCCCCTCAGTTGGCGCTTTTATTACTCCCGATATATTGGGCGGATCTAAAACAGTAATGGTGGGAAATTTGATTCAAAATCAGTTTATGAAAGCCCGCGATTGGCCTTTTGGTTCCGCCCTTTCTATGTTATTAACAGTAATCATATTGATTCCTGTTTTGCTTTACTTCCGCGTCTCTGATGAAACTTAAAGATGTATAGGTTTTCGAGCGTAGCATGAGGTGCTAGGAGTGGGCATTGGGCATACCTCACTAAGCTTGAGAACCGCTATAAATTGAGATTTACAGTTAGGTGAGGGCGGGTTTATGAGATTATTTATTTGAGGCGATGTTTTTTGGTAGTTGATTGTTGGTGGCGGGGAGTTGATTGTTATTTGTTATTTGTTGGTTCTAATTCCGAATTACCAATGACTACTGACTACTGACTACTAACTACTGACTACTGATTGCTGACTGTTGACTGTTCACTAATAATTACTAATAACCACTAACTAATAACCACTAACTAATAACCAGTAACTAATAACCACTAACTAATAACCACTAACCACTAACTAATGACTAAAACAAAACTAGATTTGCTCGTGCGGGCGACTGGAAAAAAATGGCTGTGGGTACAAGCTGCACTAGCATTTGCCTTTCTTTACTTGCCAATTCTCATCTTAATTATTTACTCCTTCAACGCCTCCAGATTCAATGCCGTCTGGCGCGGTTTTACCCTCGATTGGTATCGCAGTTTGTTTAGCAATACAGGTGCGACGATTGCTAGCAGCAGCGCCGGAATTTTGCCCGCACTCAACAACAGCTTGCTGATTGCAGCTATTTCCACTGTGGTAGCGACAATTTTCGGTACAATGCTGGCGCTAGCATTGGAACGCTTTCATTTTCCGGGACGGAAAGCAGTAGAAGCTTTGCTGTTTTTGCCGATTATTATGCCCGAAATTACGATCGGCATTTCGCTGCTAGTTTTCTTTACCCTCGCATTTCGGATCGTAGAAAATCTCACCGGAATTCGCCTCAATCTCGGCTTACCTACAGTAATTATCGGTCACGTTGTCTTTAATATTTCATTTGTGACAATTACTGTCAGGGCGCGTTTGGCAGAACTCGATCCTCAATTAGAACAAGCAGCTTTTGACTTGGGCGCTAACGAATGGCGGACTTTTTGGCGCATCACTTTTCCGCTGATTTGGCCCGCTATTTTTAGCGCAGCATTGCTAGCTTTTACTTTGTCCCTAGATGATTTTGTCGTGACATTCTTCACCACCGGCGTCGGTTCCATGACTCTGCCGCTATTTGTTTACGGCATGATAAAATTTTCAGTAACGCCAGCGATTAATGCTATTTCAACTTTGATGTTGCTGGCTTCCTTGTTGCTGGTTGTATCATCGCTAAAAGTTAAAAAAAGTTAAATAAATGTTTTTTGTGTCATAATTATTGTTCGATATAACTCACCAAACCTATGAAACGCCTGCTGAATTTTCTACTTTTGTTTGTGATGAGTGCAACGGTAGCTTTCGGCTGC
Organism: Tychonema sp. LEGE 07196; assembly: GCF_963890365.1. Taxonomy (NCBI): domain Bacteria; kingdom Bacillati; phylum Cyanobacteriota; class Cyanophyceae; order Oscillatoriales; family Microcoleaceae; genus Tychonema; species Tychonema sp. LEGE 07196. The sequence continues at coordinate 15,905 of NZ_CAWPRX010000104.1, forward strand.
AGCCCCACAGGTGGCAACCAACAGCAAGTCCTCAACATTTACAATTATGCAAGTTATATCGCCCCAGAAGCGATCGCCCAATTCGAGAAAGAGAACAATGTTAAAATTCAATACGACACTTTCGAGAACAGCGACGCACTATACGCCAAACTAAAACAGGGAAACCCCGGTTATGACTTAATATTCCCCGCCGATTACATGGTAAAAGTCATGGCAGCGGAGAATATGATTGAGCCGCTAAATTTGCAGAACATCCCCAACAAAATCCACCTTGATGCTAAGTTTATTAATCAATCTTTCGATCCCCAAAATAAGTATTCTCTACCCTACCAGTGGGGAACAATGGGAATTGGTTACAACTTGAAAGCCACCAAGGGCGATATCAACAGTTGGGCGGCGATGTTCGACTCCAAATATACCGGAAAAGTCGCATGGCAAGATGATGCCAGATACACTTTTGCAGGAGTTTTAATGTATTTAGGATTTGACCCAAATACCACAAATCCCGAAGAAATTAACAAAGCCCGCGATTTGCTGATTAAAAATAAAAATATCATTGCCGCATTTGTCCCAGACACTGGTCAAACTCTGCTGGAGCAAGGAGAAGTCAATCTGACAATGGAATGGAGCGGCGATATTTTTCAGGTGATGAAAGAGAACCCAAATCTCCGTTACGCTATTCCCAAAGAAGGAACCATTGTGTTTTCTGACAATATGGCAATTCCCAAAGGTGCAGCCAACAAAGAGTTAGCCGAGAAATTTATCAACTTCACTTTGGAACCAGAGATAGGAGCAAAAATTTCTAATTTTACCCACTTTGGTTCGCCGAATAAAGCAGCCCTCGATCGAGGTTTAATCGATCCTAAAGATTTAAAAGATCCTCAAATTTATCCGCCGGCTGAGGTGCTTGCTAAAATGAAATTTTTGCAGGATGTCGGGAAAGCAACTGCATTGTACGATCGAGCTTGGACGGAAGTTAAAGCAGGATCGGGAAAGTAGATATCAAACAGGTGGCGGAGCTGGTTTGCTTAAATTTTTAGTTTGTATTGGAGTTGCGCCATCGTTAAGAACGGGTTCTCGGGCCCGTTCCACAATAAAATTAAGTTTTGTGGAACAAGCATCTTGCCCGTTCCTAAACAAGTAATTAAGAATAGTAAAATATATCAGTTTAACCGGACTATAACTCAGATTTTTTATTGCTCATATAGCAGTTCGATCGCCTTGTGAGGTAATGCCCAGCGGCACCTCATCTTTCGCTCGAAATGCTATAACTCATAGATACTAACACAATGCACGCAGTCGAACTTGTCAACATTTCCAAAATATTTAAAAGTGTCCGCAGTCAAGATTTCTTAGCTGTAGATAACATCAACCTGCAAATTTTCGATCGCGAATTCTTTTCTTTGCTAGGCCCTTCCGGCTGCGGCAAAACTACAACTTTGCGAACGATCGCAGGTTTTGAAACTCCCACAGCAGGCGAAATTTACATTCACGGCCAACCGATGCAAAATCGCCCGCCATTTCACCGCCCAGTGAATACGGTATTTCAAAATTATGCTTTATTTCCGCACATGACAGTAGCACAAAATGCTGCATTTGGGTTGGAAATGGAGAATTTGCCTCAGCCAAAAATTCGCGATCGCGTGGCGGCAGCCTTAGCATTAGTACAGTTGACAGATGTAGAAAAACGCTATCCCCGCCAACTGTCAGGGGGACAGCAGCAGCGAGTAGCGCTGGCGAGGGCGTTGGTCAAAGAGCCTTCTGTTTTGCTGTTAGATGAACCCCTGGGAGCGCTGGATTTAAAATTGCGTAAAGAGATGCAATTAGAATTAAAAAAAATGCAGCGAAAATTGGGAATTACATTTATTTATGTAACTCACGACCAAGAAGAAGCGCTCACAATGTCGGACAGAATTGCAGTGATGGAAGGAGGAAAACTGCAACAAGTCGGGACCCCTGTTGATATTTATGAATATCCGAAAACGCGGTTTGTTGCTGATTTTATTGGCGACAGCAATTTTTTGACCGGGCGAGTAGTAGAAAGGCAACAGGGTCAAGTAGTCGTGTTGGTTGACCAAGAGTTGCCCGTGTTAGTTGCGACTGCTGAAGATTTGCCGGCCGGGAAAACTGTTACCTTGGTGTTGCGGCCGGAAAAAGCTGCTATTTATCCGGCTAATTATGATGCTGAAAATACCTGGCCGGGAACAGTAGAAGAGGCGATTTATATTGGCACTGATACGCGCTATAGGGTGCGCTTGACTGCTAAAAGCTCGATCGCCCTTCGCCGACAAAACTTGCACCGAGATGACTTGCAGCGGCACCAAATTGGCGATCGAGTTCGAGTTGCCGTGCCGCCGGAAAGTATCTGCATTCTTTAAAACGTCCCGCTGATTGAAATCTCCCTTATTGCGGTGAAGGCGAAGGAGTTTCCGCTTCCGGCGCGGGAATTTCGGCAGGAGTTGATTCGGGCGACGGCGCGGGAATTTCGCCAGAAGTTGATTCGGGCGACGGCGCGGGAATTTCGGCAGGAGTTGATTCGGGCGACGGCGAGGGACTTTCAGCACCGGGCGAGGGACTCTGTGAACCGGGCGAGGGACTTTCAGCAGGGCTTGGGGCGGAAGTTTCCGGCGGTGGCGGAAGTTGTTCGGGCTCTGGCTGAGGGCTTTGGAGGCTGCGTACCCACAAACCTAAACCTGCAAAGGCTAACATCAGCCCCAACAGCCCCAGCAGCGGCAACCAACGTTTGGACTGTTGTTTTTGAACTGGTTCCGAGGCGGGGGCTGTTTCGGGATACAGCAACTGTTTGGACGATTCTGAAAGCTGAGATTCTGGGATCTTCCCGGTCTTCTGGAGAGATGCTGACCCTGACATTGGCAGGGACACCGACTGGAGAGACACTGGCGCTGACACTGCTGCTGAGGTTGGCGCTGAGGCTGGAGGAAACAGTACCAATCTCTCCGGCGACATCCGACAGTAAGTCGCCACGACAGAGGTGTTATCGTAACCGTTTTTCTCGTTGGCGAGGCTAATCCAAGACTGAACTGCAGCTTCCAAAGACATTTGACCCTCTAGCACCGGAGGGCCGTAATTCTCCCAAGATTTCTCTACCCAGTCGTTGTCGGCCAAACCGTCGGAACACAGCAGCAGTAAGCCTTCCTCTTCGAGAATAAATCGCTGAATCGTCGGGCGCAGGAAATCGCCGTCTCGCGTGCCCAAAGCTTGAGTCAGAGCTCCTGCATCCGATCGCAATTGAGTCTCCCAGTATAAACTGTGTCCTAGCTTGACCTCCCTTGACGCTACGTCATCGTCCACAGTCAGCCGCTGACAGTAATTTTTACCAATCCAATAAGCGCGGCTGTCTCCAACATTGATCAAATAAAGTTCGTGACTGTTATTCGACGGTAAATCATCGGAAACTTTAATTTTTTGAGGCAACTGGAGGGCCATCACCAAAGTCGTGCCCATCCGCTGCCGCAACTCTTTTCCCTGCTCGTTATTTTGATTGGAAATCACATTGTTCACAACTCTGACTATTTCTTCGAGTTGTTTAATTACCATTTCTGGTGTCATCAACTCTTCTTGTTCAGCGATTTCTGCGAGCAAATTTTGAACTAAAGCTTTCAGGGACTGCACCGCTAATTGACTGGCAACTTCTCCTCCTTCGTGGCCTCCAACCCCATCGCAAACCATTGTTAAGTAAGGAATTAGTTTGTCGCCATCTGAATTTTTGCTAAATTGTAAATCCGCAGCAGTCGGATAGCAACTGTCTTCATTTTTGGCGCGCTGCGGCCCGGTATCAGTCATGCCTACTACTTCTAAGTGCAGGGGCAATAAAGCCGCTTGTTCTAATAATAAATCGTTGAGTTCTAGGGCGATCGCCTCTAAATTCATGCTGCTGCGGCGCATAAACAGACAAATCTCTCCGAGTCTCGACTGCACCTCTGGCGCGGCCGATTCCACCAAACCAGACCAAACCTCTCCCAAATCCTTAACCGTCGGTACAAAATTTCCAGGGTGCAGTTGCAGCAGGCGCACCCGCCAACCTTCCACCCGCAAATTTTCCGGTACCAGCAAACTCGCAGCGACTCCTTGTTCCGAAAGCGGTGTCCACAGTTGAAGCATTTGCCACAGCCAGTAAACTTGGCGCGCCGCACCGGTGTGAGCCCAAGCTTCTAAAATAGAAGGATGCAGGCTACCAAAATTATTAACTGGCACATTTTCCAGCAACAGCACCTCAGTGGCTTCGGGTTCTTCCCCCACGGAACAAAAACCGTATACTTCCGGCGTATGCAGCCGTTGGGGATACAAATGCAGGTATGGCGCGATGCTATCGGGCAGTTGTTCGGGGACGCTAGGAGGCACAGATGGACGGCTTTCTAGCCAGAGTTGGGGTGCAATGACAAAATATCGATCGGCTACTACCTTACCCGCCGGTACTTCCTCGGCTGCTGGGCCCACCGCCCACAAATACCGATAAATTAAAGTGGTTTCGCAAGCTGCACAGTGCTGGCGGCCAAAGGTATTGCGGGGTTCGGAACAGCTCAGATTCGGGCAATAAATGGGTTCTGAGAAACTACTAATCATATCGAAATAGTTTGTGTAAAAACATTCTGAAGATATTTGATTCTCCTGCTCCAATTCACGAGCTGAAGAATAAACTGATTTTAGCCCCTATCAATTTTTTAACTGCCTTTGGGGCCCTAGAAATTGTAGTTGCTGTCAATGGAGACCGGCTAAAATTGTAATCTAAGTTACTAAAACTTTAACTTTGAGTACGATCGAACCCTGACGGGGGTCGGAGCAGCCTCAACCCGATACCGCGATCGCGATCGGGCAAGCAAGTCGCAAACCCTTGCAGGGTCTGTTGTTGGTACTTTTTAAATCTCAAATTTCCAATCTAAGATATTTCATAGTATCACCAATTCTTTTATGATCTTGACTCCCACGCTTCTTTGGCTGCTAGCTGGGACTTTGCTCTGTTTGGCAGAGTTATTTCTCCCGACTGCTTTTGTGGCTTTTATGATGGGGCTGAGCGCCTTCGCTGTAGCTGGATGCTCTCTAGTTTTACCTTATGTTAATTTACAGATATTCCTGTGGATGGTATTTTCGACAGTTTTTGTGCTAGTGTCCCGGCGCTTGATACCAAAAGGCAAGGTAAGGGCGATCGCAGATTCTCACGAAGCTAAAACTTTAACAGAAATTCCCCCCGGCGAAGCTGGACGGGTGATTTATGAGGGGAATTCTTGGCAAGCTCGTTGCGAAGACACCAAGGCCACCATCGCTCCCAACCAAAACGTCATTGTCGTGGGACGAAAAGGCACTACTTTGATAGTTTTACCAGAAAACTTATTGCATTCTTAAACCAAATGCGTAATTAGTCAGTAGTCATTAGTCAGTAGTCATTAGTCAGTAGTTAACAGTCAACAGTTAACAGTTAACAGTCAACAGTTAACAGTCAACATTCAACATTCAAAATTGATACGAGGCAACTGTGGAACAATTATTTTTACTCGTGTTTTTAGCATTAGGCGGTTCAGCCCTCGCAGGTTCCGTCAAGATTATCAATGAAGGAAATCAAGCATTAGTAGAGACTTTAGGTAAATATAATGGCAAAAAACTTGAACCTGGTTTGAATTTTGTGAAGCCGTTTCTCGATCGCGTAGTTTACGAGCAAACTATTCGGGAAAAAGTTTTAGATGTTCCCCCGCAAGCTTGTATCACCCGCGACAACGTTTCGTTTACAGTTGATGCTGTGGTTTACTGGCGAATTGTAGACTTGGACAAAGCCTGTTACAAAGTTGAAAATCTTCAGTCAGCAATGGTAAATATGGTGCTGACTCAAATTCGTGCGGAAATGGGTCAACTGGATCTCGAACAAACTTTTACGGCTCGTTCTCAAATTAATGAAATCTTACTCAGAGATTTAGATATTGTTACCGATCCTTGGGGAGTAAAAGTAACGCGGGTAGAATTGCGCGATATTATCCCTTCTAAAACTGTACAGGAATCGATGGAATTGCAGATGGCAGCCGATCGCCGGAAGCGGGCGGCCATTTTGACATCGGAGGGCGAACGGGAGTCGGCTGTTAACAGCGCCAAAGGTAAGGCGGAAGCGCAGGTTTTGGATGCAGAAGCGCGCCAAAAAGCTACTATTTTGGAGGCGGAAGCTCAACAAAAGGCGATCGTCCTGAAAGCGCAAGCAGAACGCCAAAGTCAGGTTTTGAAAGCACAAGCTACTTCTGAGGCCTTGCAAATTATCGGCAAAACCCTGCAAAACGACCCCAATGCGCGGGAAGCTTTACAGTTTTTGTTAGCTCAAAACTATCTGGATATGGGCTTAAAAATTGGCAGCAGCGACAGCAGCAAGGTGATGTTTATGGATCCGCGCAGCATCCCCGCTACGATGGAAGGATTGCGATCGATCGTTGGGGAAGGTAATAGTAATGAGGTGAGCAAATAGAAAGAAAGGGCGATCGAAATCGCCAAGTAAGAACGGAACGATATAAGTTTTTTCTTCTTCCTTCTTCCTCCTTCCTTCTTCCTCCTTCCTCCTTCCTCCTTCCATCTTCCGACGGACTTACATCCGTTATATCCGTTACATCCGTTACATCCCGTACATTGCTCGTTGCCGAACTTCCTTCTTCCTTCTTCCTTCTTCCTTCTTCCTTCTTCCTTCTTCCTTCCCTAAGATTCTTGAGCCAAAGTACACCGATCGCACAATCCGAAAAATTCCAATGTGTGATAATAAATTTTGAAAGAATGAGATTGTTGTAATTGGCTTTCTAAGTGATGAACCGGGCACTCATCGATCGTGATGGATGCGCCGCATTCGAGACAAGTGAGGTGATGTTGGTCTTGATGGGCGGCACCGTAGAGAGATTCGCCGCTAGCAAGGGTTCTGACGTGAACGAACCCCTCTCGCTTTAAACCGTCGAGGGAGCGGTAAACGGTTGCTAAGCCCATGCTTTGGTCGCTGTTACGCAGTTCTAAGTAGATATCTTGCGCTGAGAGCGATCGATTCATGACTTTGAGCAAGTTTAAAATACGCTCCTGACTGCGGGTGCGGTTGGTTCTCATAATTTTTTTGTGTAATCTGCTGGAATCACATTTGTCCCTGCTTCTAGGCTATCTTACTCGGGAGAGTCGGTCGATTTTAGATTTTAGATTTTAGATTTTAGATTTACTTGCTGCAGATTAATCTGAGAGTAGCAACAGCAGTCTAAAATTTTTGGTACTCCACCACGATTTTCCGGGGGTGGTAGCAGTTTATTGGAGTTCCAAGGTCGATCGCGCGCAACCTGGTTGTAGAATACAATGGCGCTAACTTGCACATCACCCACCGCAACATTCCCGTGACTCAGAAATATCTTGCCCAAATCTATGTTACCCTCCGCCCTTCGGTTTTAGACCCGGCCGGCACTGCCGTACAGTCCGGTTTGCAACACATGGGATACGACAATGTTGAGGGCGTCCGCATCGGAAAGTACGTTGAATTGACGCTGACTGCTGCGGGCGAATCGGAGGCCCGCGAACAACTCGATCGCGTTTGCGACCAACTTTTGGCGAATCCAGTTATTGAGAATTATCGCTTTGATTTGACTGCAATTCCTGTTGCTGTGGAGACAGCGGCGGCATAAATGCGATCGTCCCTACCGTGTTTTTAAACCCGGAGACCCCCCTAGCCCCCCTTAGTAAGGGGGGGACAAGAGCGATCGCAGTCTCTATTCAAAAGGCGAGGACAACAGTGTTCAAAGTCTTTGTTAAAAACACGAAAACTCCGAGCAATCAAAGTCTCCCTTCTTAAGGGGGATTTAGAGGGATCTAGACTTTGATACAAGCGAGAGAAACCTAAGATTTCAGTCTTAAGTTAACACCTCTTCCCTCGGACTTCTTCCTTCTTCCTTCTTCCTTCTTCCTTCTTCCTTCTTCCTTCTTCCCTCGGACTTCTTCCTTCTTCCTTCTTCCTTCTTCCTTCTTCCTTCTTCCTTCTTCCTTCTTCCTTCTTCCTTCTTCCTTCTTCCTTCTTCCTTCTTCCCTCTTCCTTCAACATCTGCTTATGAAATTTGGAGTTATTGTTTTTCCCGGTTCAAATTGCGATCGCGATGTGGTGTGGGTAACTCAAGGGTTGCTGCACCAACCGACGCGGATGATTTGGCACGAAGATACCGATATTTCGGATATTGATATCATTGTAATTCCCGGCGGTTTCAGTTACGGAGATTATTTGCGATGCGGCGCGATCGCCCGTTTTTCTCCAGCAATGCGAGCTACGGCAGAACACGCCAAACAAGGTAAACTTGTACTGGGCATCTGCAACGGTTTTCAGGTGTTGACAGAAGCTGGTTTGCTCCCCGGTGCTCTGGTGCGGAATGCGGGATTAAATTTTATTTGCGATCGTGCTTCCTTGAAAGTCGAACGCGGTAATACTCGTTGGACTGCGGCTTATACTACGGGTGAAATCATCGATTTGCCGATCGCCCACGGTGAAGGCAACTATTATGCTGATGCGGATACTTTGGCAGAGTTGGAAGAACACGATCAAGTGTTATTTCGCTACTGCACAGAGGCGGGCAAAATTAACGATGCAGGGAATCCAAACGGTTCGTTAAATAATATTGCGGGCATTTGCAATCGGGCTGGCAATGTGTTAGGAATGATGCCACATCCAGAACGGGCTTCCGATCCGATGTTGGGCGAAACTGATGGAATCAAATTGTTTCAAGGGTTGCTGATGTCAACTGTGGCGGCTGTTTTGTAGTCCATCTTTGCCTATAAAAAAACTGTTTGTAGTAAGGAATTTAGTCCTTCTCAATATGTTAAGAAAGCAAGGAGTACGGAAAACACATCGAAACTCAGCAAAAACTAATACAGATTTTGATGGGATTCGGGGTGATGTGCGGTTTCTGGAGTTGTTGGGATAAAGGCGTGTCAGTAGTTACCCATTCCGACAAAGAAACCGGGTTTTCACCTAATTTTTGGACGAGAATCAAGTATTGTCCTAAAAAACCCGGTTTCTGGCGCCGAGCCACCTAGCAAAGAAACCGGGTTTTTACCTAATTTTTGGATTTTAACGAGATATTGTCGTAAAAAACCCGGTTTCTGGCGCCGCGCCACCTAGCAAAGAAACCGGGTTTTTACCTGATTTTCAGGTTTTAACGAGGTTTTTTCGTAAAAAACCCGGTTTCTGGGGTCGCGCCACCTAGCAAAGAAATGGTTGAGGGGCGATCGGTTTTTCACCGCCGGGAATCTAATCATTTTCATCCAATCCTAGTGGCACAAAATACTGACTGTAAACCACACTATCAGGCTCCCAAAGGGGCCGCCAATAGACATTCTGGATCACCGCCTTCTCCCCATCACCCTCAGCCGGCCACTGAAAACTGACGATCGCAATATTACTGTATCCCACAACCTCATCACCCTCTTGCAGCCAGCGATTGCGCCACAACAGCGCTATAAAATTCCACAACCTGTGCAGCCACGACAATTGTTTGTTTTTGTGAGTTCTAGTTGACATTTCACCATTTTCATGATGCAAAAACACCCTAGCTCTTTGTCGTTTAATCCAATCAATGCGATAGCCCCAGTCAGGAAAAGATTGCCTATTCCTCACAGCAGCAGCCACAGCTTTCTTCCTGCCCCTTCTCGAAATCTTCACCAACTCCAGCGGCTCGTTCCATCCCAAACATTCGTGCGATCGCTCTGGAAACACCGACTTAACCTTAGTATGAATCACATGAGTTTTCCACTCTTCATTAATCAAAGCACTAGCCGTTAACTGCGCCAACACAGAATATTTTCTACCTGCGCTTTGAGATTTTAGATCGAACTCAGATGCAGGGGACAAACACTCAACATCCGGGCGATAAATGCCAAAATTCTTGTCAGACCAATAACTCAGCCGCACAGCAGCAGCATAGTGAATATCCCCAGTCAAAACAACCACCCGATCGCGCTGCTTAAAAAACTCCGACAACAGCTTCATAAAAGCCAATTCATGAAAATTCCAAGCATCCCCCGCATCACTATTAAAAACCTTTCCCTGTTTCAAATCTAACTTTTGCACCGCATCAATAATCCACAAACCCACCAAATTAGTCGGCAAAACTACCAGCGTCGCCTCAATCTCAAACTCCCCAGTTTTATTCAACAAATCAGTCTCCCGCAATGGCTGCTGAATTTGCTCTTCAAAACCCTTGTGAGTCAAAAGCATCGGCGGATCGATCGCACTTTTCACCGGATATCCCCGCCAAGTCCGCGTATCCAGCACAATCACCTCATGCTTAAAACTTCTCACAGTAAAATGCCAACTCAAAACCTCCCTTACACCGTCACAATCGCGATCCAAAATCAAAACATCATCATCTAACTTTAACTTCGACAAACCAGTCTCAATATCAACTGCCGGAATCCCCAAATACGAAGCCGCCTCTTCCCAAACAGCAACATCAGTCCCCGCCGAATCCGACCATTTTTGGGCAGCCTTTAATAACTTATCTCCGACGTTTTCGCGATCGAACTGTGCGGGCGTATTTCCCCAACCCTGAAACACAGCATAGGCCAGCAAAGCATTCTGCACCACCCGGCGGCCAAGCGGCTTACCCAGCACCCGGTAACACCACTCCCGATTCAAATACCAATCATCACTAACATCATGATCGTCACAAATCATATAAGTCGGAATATTAGCCAGCGCCCGCCTCACCCTCCACAAATTGCCAGCAAAACCGCCAAGTTCAACAACTTCTCTATCCCAGACTTTTGCCAGCTTAGAATCTAGACAAATATCCTTACCCTTCGGAAAATTATCGCACCAAAGTACAGGCGACCAAACTAACAAATACATCGCGCAATATTCGCCCAAACCAAACAAATGACTTTTCGCCTTATCCGGTTTATTCACCAACATCGCCGTAAAGCCGCCAAAATCTCTCGCAATATCGCTGCGAGTCCCCGGCTTTAACTCAATTGGCTTTTTGTAGTCAGACTCAGCTTTAGATTGTTTCGGAATAGGCGACTCTCTAAAAATTTCCCTTTTTTGGCCAACTACATTTTCGTTTTCTGAATTTTTAGGTATACTGATACACAAATTCAAATTCTTTTTAATTTGGGCATCATTCATCAGGGGCAAATTTTCTTCCCAGCCCAAAAGTGTATCGCCAGCATCCGTCAAAGCCCACAGCAGGGGATCTGCAACGTCATCCCCGTAAATTTGGTCGCCTGTTAAAAACAGTTGGTGGGGACGGAAATTTGCCATTCCTGCAAACTGTGCGATCGAATTATCCAAGATTGGCAGCGCATCTCTGCCGTCTCCCTGGGGCTTGCGACAAGAACCGTGAACAATACGCAAATAGTTTAAATCCTGCGGTGGCAGGGCAAAAGTCGGCAACCCGTGAGGGAAATAACCGATCGTCTCCGGCGAGGAAACTGACAAATTAGGGGATGCAGGCCACAAGCAAGAAAGGAGATTTTCTTTCTCTTTGTCTGGAACTGCAACCTCCGAGGGCGAATCAGGACTCGCAGCAAACTCTATGTCATAGGCATAAATTTTTCCGTATGTCAAGACTTTGCTGTCGATCGGTTTAGCCGTTACGGCCACTACGTGCAGGTATTTCCCGATCGCCACGGTAGTGTTCGTACCTTGGAGCAACGGTGCACCGAGAATTTCGCAGGTGCCGCCCTCAGTCGCATAAACCTTGAGTTCTACTTCGCGGGGTGCTTTCAGAGCCAGCCAAACTGTCACCGCCCCTGTTTCAGTCCGGCGCAAAATCGGGCCGGCCAGGATGAGCGGCAAGTGATGAATTCGATGATTTAATGGTGTCCACGACATAGGATTTAAACAAATAAAAATTAAATCAGAGGTTTTCTAGCAATCACATTTGAGGCGATCGATCGACCGTAAGTCAATTTTCCATTTTCTTTTTTTTATTCACTCCATTTACTTCACAGATCGATCGCCAGAGTCCGAACATCAGTCTAAAATTTGGGGCTTTCCACCACGGCCAGGGGGAGGGTTGTATCTGTTTATCGGTCGGGTAAACCGCTTAATTAATGCTAATTCTGGCAACCCGCGCGCGCAAAATTGTAACAAGTCATTAAGAAAAATTAATAATCACCATGCTACAAGAAGAACATTTACAGCATTTCCTAGATTCAGTCCCGCAACAAGTAATTAAACCATCAGAATCCCCTGTAGAGCGCAACAGCCCACCGCTCTACTTCTCACCTTTAGATCGGGCGATCGACCGCCACCCCCTCACAGTGGCTCCAGAAACCCCGATCGCCCAAGTGTTAGCTCTCATGAACCCGATGCGCGTCTCGTGTCAGCTTTGTAGCGAAAAACAAAAAGCTCTTCCGGGCCCGGCAAAGCGCAGTTGCGTCATAGTTGTGGAGGACGATCGCCCGATCGGCATTTTTACAGAAAGGGATATCGTCAAGCTAACAACCGTCGAAGCTTGCGCCATCAAACTGACAATTGCTGATGTCATGACTCGATCGCCAATTACTCTCAAACAATCCGAGTCTCAAGACATCTTCACAGCTATGTTCACCTTGCGCCAGTACCAAATCCGGCACTTACCCGTAGTCGATGACGGCGATCGACTCGTGGGCATCATCACCCGCGAAGCCATTCACGAAGCCCTGCAACCGGTCAACTTACTCACGAATTTACGCTCTGCAGAAGATGTAATGACTAAGGAAGTCATTTGTGCCCCAGAAACTGCCTCAGCCCTCGATTTAGCCGTGCTAATGGTCAAACATCGAGTTAGTTGTGTCGTCATTGTCGAAAAACCAATTCAGCATCCACAGCGGGCGATCGTACCAATAGAAAATTACCTTATTCCCGTCGGCATTGTCACCGAACGCGACATCGTGCAGTTTCACGCCCTCGAATTAAACCTCTCCCAAATTTCCGCCGCTGAGGCGATGAGTGCGCCTTTATTTTGCATATCTCCTGCCGATTCCCTCTTCCGGGCCCACCAAGAAATGCAGCGACACGGAGTCCGGCGTTTGGTAGTAGTTGGCAGTCAGAGAGAACTTTTGGGTGTCATCTCTCTCACAAGTTTGCCACAAGTTTTTAACCAATCTGAAATGTACGGGACGATCGAGCTTTTGCAGCAAGCAGTAGACGATCGAGCCGCCCAATTGCAGAAAACAAACCAACTTTTGCAGCAAGAAATTTTAGAGAAGCAGCGCGCCCAAGAAGCCCTGCGCCAAGCCCACGACGACTTAAAAAAACAAGTTGAAGAACGCACGGCCCAACTTTTAGAATCAAACGAATTATTGAGACGAGATATTATTAAGCGCCAGCGAGTCGAAGAAGTGCTGCGGACAAAGCAAACTTGCTTGAAAAATCAAGCACAGCAATTAGAAGAAACAGTGCGGAAATTGCAGCAAACTCAAAGTCAATTAGTCCAAACCGAAAAAATGTCTTCTTTGGGACAAATGATTGCCGGCATCGCCCACGAAATTAACAATCCCGTGAATTTTATCTACGGCAATCTTTCCCACACCAATCATTACATCAAAGAATTGCTCAAGCTCTTGGATCTTTACCAGAAACACTATCCCGAACCAGTCTCGGAAATTCGGGAAGCAGCAGCAGAGATGGAAATCGATTTTTTGGTGGAAGACTTATCTAAGATGCTGTCTTCAATGCAAGTAGGAACCGAACGCATCCGCCAAATAGTTTTGTCCATGCGTAATTTTTCGCGATCGGATCAATCTAACGTCAAACCCGTTGACATTCACGAAGGACTCGACAGCACTTTGTTGATTTTGCAGCACCGACTCAAAGCTCAAGGCGGACATCCAGCAATTCACATTATTAAGGAATACGGCGATTTGCCCCGCGTCGAGTGCTGTGGCAGTCAAATAAATCAAGTCTTTATGAATATTCTCGGTAATGCGATTGATGCCTTAGATGAAGAAATCTATAACGGGGAGTGGGCGAAGAGAAACGGGGAAAATCCACCACCGTCAATTCCTAGTTCTCCATTGACTATTCCCGCTATTACCATTCGCACCGAAGTTGTTGGCGATTCTGTAGCGATCCGGATTTCTGACAACGGGCGGGGCATACCGGATGACATTCGCCGCCAATTATTTGACCCATTTTTTACTACCAAACCAGTCGGTAAGGGTACGGGTTTGGGGCTGTCTATTTCTTACCACTTAGTTGTAGAAAAGCACCGAGGGCGGCTTGAATGCGTTTCCGAAGCCGGACTCGGTACTGAATTTGCGATCGAAATTCCGATCGCCAGCACTCATTAGTTGTTAGTTGTTTGTTGGCACTCATTAGTTGTTAGTTGTTTGCTGGCACTCATTAGTTGTTAGTTGTTTGTTGGCACTCATTAGTTATTAGTTGTTTGTTGGCAGTTGTTTGTTGGCAGTTGTTTGTGGGCAGTTGTTAGTCATTAGTCATCTGTCATTAGTCTGATTTTGGAGGAAGAAGGAAGATTTTCCTCATCTCCCACTCTCCAGCAATCTGCCAAATCTGCCAAATCTGCCAAATCTCCCAATCTCCCCCAAATCTCCCAGTCCCCCAGCCCGTCGCGCTAAATCCTAAAAATTCACAATTTTTTACATAACACCAGAAACCCCAGCAAAATCAATCTTTCCCAATCTCAAATCGAAAAATGCCAAATCTCAAATCGTCTAACTTTGGCATCCCCATACCCAATTAATCGAACTCACTCTCCCCTTTGGCTCATCTACCAGCGCCTTTGTGCGCGTTCCCCTCGCGCCGTACAAGTCATCAACTGCCCGCATCAGAACCCCAAAGCCAAAAGCCCAGATTGTTGGAGAAGTTAATTTTTGTTTTATTTTTGTTCCTCTTTAACCAAAAAAAACATTATAAAATTAACTTAGAATCTAAAAAAAAGCTAAAAATTGATTTGTAAATCAAAAAAGCAGCTAAGATTCCTGAAGATGCAAAATAAATCAAATTACTAGCATTTTCATTTGTCAGCCCCCTTTCTTTTCCTCGCAAGTTAGCTAATAATGCTTTCAACGAGCTAAGACACGGCCGACCCCCAAATAGACAAAAATGGCATAGCAGTAGGGGCATTGGAGGAAAGGCTATTTCATTTGGGCGATCGCAACATCAAAGTGCGAAACCCCAGCCCCGATCGTTTTGATAGAAACCTATAGGAGAACAAAGAGTGAAACTCGCAGTTTACGGAAAAGGTGGAATTGGCAAATCGACAACAAGCTGCAACATCTCCGTTGCCCTAGCCAAGCGCGGCAAGAAAGTTTTGCAAATCGGTTGCGATCCAAAACACGACAGCACATTTACCCTCACAGGCTTTTTAATACCCACAATTATCGACACCCTTCAGCAAAAGGACTATCACTACGAAGACGTTTGGCCTGAAGATGTCATCTACAAAGGCTACGGCGGCGTTGACTGCGTAGAAGCAGGCGGCCCCCCCGCAGGAGCTGGTTGCGGCGGCTACGTAGTCGGAGAGACCGTTAAACTGCTCAAAGAACTCAATGCCTTCGACGAATACGACATCATCCTGTTTGACGTGCTCGGCGACGTAGTGTGCGGCGGTTTTGCCGCCCCGTTGAACTACGCCGACTACTGCATGATCGTCACCGACAACGGGTTCGACGCATTATTCGCAGCCAACCGCATCGCCGCCTCAGTCCGCGAAAAAGCCCGCACTCACCCGTTGCGACTCGCCGGTTTAATTGGCAACCGCACATCCAAGCGCGACTTGATTGACAAGTACATAGACACCGTACCCATGCCGGTGCTAGAAGTGCTGCCCCTGATTGAAGACATCCGCGTTTCTCGCGTCAAAGGTAAAACATTGTTTGAGATGGCCCAAAGCGATCCATCCCTAAACTACGTCTGCGATTACTACCTCAACATCGCCGACCAGATTTTGGCAATGCCTGAAGGAGTAGTGCCCAACGACACGCCCGATCGCGAATTATTCTCCTTGCTGTCAGATTTTTATCTAAATCCTGTGCAACCAGTGGTCAAGAAGGAGGAAGATGAGCTAGACCTGATGATGGTTTAATACGTCTAGCGATCAGGATGAGGATGAGGTTATGGCTTTTTTTGATACTTTTTCAGTTGCTCTCAAACAGAAGTGGTTGGACTACTACCAGACGAATCGCGCTTGGCTGCTCCTGCACATGACGGCTGACAACACGGTCGCTACACCCGACGGCGGGAAAAGGCCTGTTTCTTACCTCATCCTGGGAATTGCGGCTGCCCTGGAGCCGGAACTCCAGCAACTAATGCTGCCCTTCTCAAAACTAAAGCCGGATGCAGACAGTCTGATAGAAGTGTTGGGGCTAAATTTTGACCCAGACATGGCGCTGGGTATGCCCTCAATTACCGGACTGCAGACTGCCGGCGAATCTCCCGCACCCACAGCAACTCCAACAGCAACTGCTGCACCCACAGCAACTCCAACAGCAACTGCTGCACCCGCAGCAACTGCTGCACCCGCAGCAACTCCAACAGCAACTGCTGCACCCACAGCAACTCCAACAGCAACTGCTGCACCCGCTGATGCGAAATCGAATCAATTGGGCGGTGCGGTATTAGCAGCCGGAGTAGTCGCGGGAGTAGCCGGAGTCGCCGGTCTGGTGGCTGCTAATGCACTCAGTTCGGAGGATGAATCCTTCGATGAGTTTGAGGAAGAAGCTGTCTCTGACTTCGACTTGGGCGATGACGAGGAAGAAGTTGTCTCTGACTTCGACTTGGGCGATGACGAGGAAGAAGCTGTCTCTGACTTCGACTTGGGCGATGACGAGGAAGAAGAAGCCTCGGCTTTGGACGGTCTCGGTCTAGGCGACGATGAGGAAGACGCCTTATCTGACTTCGATATGGGCGATGACGAGGAAGATGCCGTATCTGGCTTCGATATGGGCGATGGCGAGGAAGAAGCCTCGGCTTTGGGCGGTCTCGACCTCGGCGATGACGAGGAAGAAGAAGAAGAAGTCTTGGCTTTGGGCGGTCTCGACCTCGGCGATGACGAACTCGACCTCGGCGATGACGAGGAAGAAGAAGAAGCCTTGGCTTTGGGCGGTCTCGACCTCGGCGATGACGATGACGAGGAAGAAGCCTTGGCTTTGGGCGGTCTCGACCTCGGCGATGACGAGGAAGAAGAAGAAGCCTTGGCTTTGGGCGGTCTCGACCTCGGCGATGACGGTCTCGACCTCGGTGATGACGATGAGGAAGAATCCTCGGCTTTGGGCGGTTTCGACCTCGGCGATGACGATGAGGAAGAAGCCTCGGCTTTGGACGGTTTCGACCTCGGCGATGACGATGAGGAAGAAGCCTCACAATTTGGGACTTTGACCTCTGGAGACCTCGAAGCGGCGATATCCGATCCGTTTGGGGAAGAAGAGCCAGATTTTGTCGCCGAAGAAATACCCGATCCGTTTGGGGCATCGACTTCAGATGACCTAGACCTAGACCTGGATCTGGGCGACTTGGACGATGACGGTATGGACGATTTCTCTCTGTCTGATGATGATGATGACCTCGACGATCTCGGACTTGACGATCTGGGAGAAGCAACTACCGGAGATCCTGATGAAGATGACTTAGATGCTCTAGGTCTCGGCGATTTGGATGTCGATGATGAAGATGAAGAAATTTCGGGTTTTTTGTCTGATTTTAAATGAGGTTGTTGCGATCGCCCAAGGCTATCTTAGTCTGAAATTTGTCCGCTCTATTTGTGAGTTGTGAGTTGCGAGTTGTTAATTTTTAATTAACTCAAACTCACAACTATCAAAAGGGTTTTTAGCTTAGCGAGTTGAAAAACAAGGCTCTCCCCGCAGTGAGAGATTGTAAACCCTCGTACCGAATTTTTGAAGTTCAATTTGGGATGCTGCGGCTGCAAATATATTCAGTTTGCTGCATCTATATTGTCAGAGGACTTGCGCCAAAACCAGGTATTTCTATTATTGTTCGCTGCAAGAAAAGCGCGATCGCACAAAACAGATATTTTCTCGCCGCTGCAGCTTTTCTCCTTAGAGATGAAAACAATCTATGCTTTTCCGCAGCAACAGATGCGATCGCACAAAACAAGTATTTACTCGATCGCCCGCCTGTCAATTTCGAGACGAAAAACAATTTAAAGGGAGAACATTTGAGATATGACCGCTATTACTACTACCGAACCAGAAGCTTTAAACTTTGAATGCGAAACAGGCAATTATCACACATTTTGTCCCATTAGCTGCGTAGCTTGGCTTTACCAAAAAATTGAAGACAGCTTTTTCCTAGTCATCGGTACCAAGACTTGCGGCTATTTCTTGCAAAACGCAATGGGCGTAATGATTTTTGCCGAACCCCGCTACGCGATGGCTGAGTTGGAAGAAGGCGATATTTCCGCTCAGTTAAACGATTTTGATGAGTTGAAGCGGCTGTGCTTGCAAATTAAGCGCGATCGCAACCCCAGCGTCATTGTCTGGATCGGCACCTGCACCACCGAAATCATCAAAATGGACTTGGAAGGCTTAGCACCTAAGCTGGAAGCCGAAATCGGCATTCCCATCGTCACAGCCCGCGCTAACGGCTTGGATTACGCCTTTACCCAAGGGGAAGATACCGTTTTAGCAGCAATGGCCGCTAAATGCCCTGACAAAGCTCCTGTAGTAGAATCTCAGAAGCAGGAAAGAAACGCCATCTCTCAACTGCTAAACTTCGGCAAGAAAAAAGAAGAAGTTGCAGCCGATGAATCCGAATATGTCAACCACACACCGCTGGTACTTTTCGGTTCCTTACCAGACCCGGTTGTGACTCAGCTAACCTTAGAATTGAAGAAGCAAGGAATCAAAGTTTCCGGCTGGCTGCCTTCCAAGCGCTACACTGAATTGCCAGTATTGGAAGAAGGTTATTATGTATCGGGCATGAATCCGTTCTTGTCCCGTACCGCTTCTACGTTGATGCGCCGCCGCAAGTGCAAGCTAATTGGTGCTCCATTCCCGATCGGGCCAGACGGAACTCGCGCGTGGATTGAAAAGATTTGCTCAGTGTTGGGAATTGAACCCAAAGGTTTGGACGAAAGAGAAGCACAAATCTGGGCGAGTTTAGAAGATTACCTGCAAATAATTCGCGGCAAATCTGTCTTCTTCATGGGCGACAATTTGCTAGAAATTTCTTTAGCGCGTTTCTTGATTCGCTGCGGCATGACTTGTCCCGAAATCGGCATTCCTTACATGGACAAACGCTATCAAGCCGCCGAACTAGCCTTGTTAGAAAAAACTTGTCACGAGATGGGAGTTCCTACTCCTCGGATTGTCGAGAAACCAGACAATTACAATCAGCTGCAGCGGATTTACGAGCAAAATATCGACTTGGTGATTACTGGTATGGCTCACGCTAATCCTTTGGAAGCGCGGGGAATTAATACTAAGTGGTCAGTTGAGTTTACTTTTGCTCAAATTCACGGCTTTGGAAATGCGCGGGATATTTTGGAGTTGGTGACTCGCCCGCTGCGCCGGAATAATTCGCTCAAGGATTTGGGTTGGGGTAATTTGGTGAAGAATGAAGCGAAAGTTTAATCGTTTTTTGTAAGATGGTAAGGTGGGCGTTGCTCACCTTATTTTTTTTGAACCGCTGATGTAGGCGGATGAACGCGGATGAACGCGGATGAAAGTCAATTCACATCTCTGGATTATTATTTGAGTCTGAAATATCCTATTACTTTTTATCCAGAATCGGAAGGTTATACGGTGATAATTAAAGACCTTCCGGGTTGTATGTCTGTGGGCGAAACTTTGTCGGAAGCGATCGAGAATATTGAGGAAGCTAGGGAATTGTGGATAGAGACTGCTTATGAGTGCGGAGATGAGATTCCTTTACCTTCAACGGAGGTTGAGTATAGTGGAATTTTATCGCTGCAAATTCCGAAATCGCTGCATAGGAATTTAGCATATCAGGCTGAAAGGGAAGGAGTTAGTATTAAAAAATATATTTTGGCTTTATTGAGTAAGGCTGGCTAAATTTTAACCTTCGGAGTGACGGGATATTCCGCTGACGTACTTTTTCCCCAACCCTTCCAGAATCCCAGCCCACACGCCCGCAACACAATTCAGGAAGCGCCGCCTATAATCGAAACTAGCCCCCATTCTCATCACTTGCAGAACCGCCATGAGTCGAGAAAACGAAAAAATCAGCTATTCCGAAAAAACAGAACGCCTCAAGGTGCTCGCTCAGTTTATCAAAACCGTGACACCGATGATTTGGACAGTTGTCATTCTAGTAGTCATCATTCCCCTATTAGGTAACTTTCTCATATCCCAGTCCCTAACAAATACTGCAACCACAGCCGTTGTAGTCTCCCCGCCCCACGACTTCAGCAAAGTCAACCAAGATATTAAAAACGCCATCCAACAATCCCATACAACAGCCGAAGCTTTTGCATCAAAAGAATTGGACAAATGGGAAACCGAAGTAATTGCACGAGTAGACAATAACTTCCTCGATTGGTACTTCGATTACTTCAATCAAAAAAAGATGGAGTTTACAGTCCCTTTCACTTTCGTCAAATCCGCCGTATTCAACAAATTTGACATGACAGCAGCATCTCAATCTGTTGCTGAAAAATTAACCGAAGACTTCCAAAGAGAATTTGCTAACCGCGTGCTGGTTCCCAAAAACGCTCAGATGCGATTTCAATTGATCACTCAAGATACTGCTAACTTGTACATAGCCGAAGTTAGCAAAAATGTAAAAGTAGTTCAAAACAATTATAACATACCGCAAGTACATTGGGACAAACATCTCAACGATATTGCCACCACAATTAACGACCAAGGAAACATTTCTAATTTATCATTAAAAGTATTAGTTGGCGGCAGCGGTTACTTAATTGCCAAACCCTTAATATTAGGAATGGCTGCAAAAATTGGCAGCAAAGTTACCGCAAAAGTTGCCAGCAAAGCCGCAGCCAAAGTCGCTACAAAAACAGGCGGTACGGTTGCAAGTCAGTTGGGAGTAGGTTTAATCGACCCGATTGTCGGCATCGGCATAATCATCTGGGATTTGTGGGATTACAATCACACAGTCACAGTAGAAAGACCGATTTTGCGGGAACACATTGTAGAATACTTGAAAGATGTCAAAAAATCCCTGCTCACAAATCCTGAAACTGGAATTATGGCAGCAATTTATCAGTTGGAAAGCGGCATTTTAAAGTCTGTTTCATAGACTGTAACTCCCTAGGATTTTCCAAGCAAATCTCTCTAGCCAATCACAGCATCATCTATCAACAAAACCCCTGCAAAAGCAGATGTCATATTATTTCCGTTCGATTTACCGCAATCAGATTCGTTCGTAGTGCGGACTTAAGTCCGCAAAATGAAAGCGTATGCAAGTCCGTACTACGAACCTTTTTTGTGACGATCGCAAACCGGAAATGATATCATGCTTTTAGGGCTAGAAGTTGTGCTAGATAAGTTTAATATTGAATTTAGGCAAGCCAATGAGGAAATTATATTTACCAAACGTGAAGATGTTCTCGCCCTTTAATTATCTCACGTTCTCAAAAACAGTTTCAATCTGGTAAACACCATCACAATTAACGCCAAAATCGCCGTATATCCAAAACCCCTCAAAAATCCCATAAACGGATTGCTTGAAGTCATCTCAACAATCACCGGTTCCCATTTAGTTAAAACCAGAATCGGCCAGATAATATTCGCAAATCCTGCGTAGCCAATCATCGGGTTTAACCCATTATCAATAAATAACTGCAAAAACCATCTTTTCTGAAACACATCGATAATTACCGTCAACCCAATTAACAGAAAAATCGCCATTCCCGCCGTTACAAAAAAGTAACTCATCGTCGCCGAATCTTTCTTGATTCCCCCTTGATAAGGCTCAAACAGCAAACCCAAAGCCAACCAATAAAACCCCCATTTGTAAAGGTAGTTCAATAAATTTTCCGTGACATTTCCAGGTTTTTTCAACAAAACCAAACCGCACAAACACAGCATCAGCGTCACTAACGAAGTCTGCCACACCCATCTAGCTTGCAGTCCAATTAACAAGATTAAATCAATCGCCAACATCAAAACCAGAATGCTAAAATAGCGCCAACTCTTCCACTTCGCATAACTCGACTCTGCCGGCGAATAATACTCTATCCACCGATTCAGTAAATCCCCGACAACAGTACCCGGAATCACCACAAACAAATACTTCAAATAATCAAATTGAAACAGCCAAGGTGCAGGAGAGGACGACCAAACTAAGTTAATCCAACCGTCAGCAGAAGAAGACAGTCGCGCCGCTAACAACAGGCCCAAAATTCCTACTCGCAGCCACACATTTGAACGAGTAAACAGCCAAATTAGCGACCCGAAAACGGCCATATTTGCAAGTACCATTAAGATGATGTCGCTGCGGTCAACTGAAAATCCTACACCGCTGGGATATTTGATGTGAGATACGAAGACTATTCCCGCACTCCAAGCAGCCAGAGTCAACCCCCTACGCAGCCATGCAGACCACTTTTGAGACCAGCGAACGTACATCAAAAATAATAGGAAAAATCCGCACAATCCCAGCCACCACTTTAGCCTGGTTGCTTCGTCCGGGCTAATTACAGTCGGGCGAATGTGCTGGAGAAATATTGCAAAAAATGCCAATAAACAGCCTCTTTGCAAAATAAATAAAACTACTTTTTTTGTATCCCATCCCTTGGCGATGCGGCGGGACAAAGCTAGGGGTATTGCGGCACCCATTGCAAACAGAAAAAAGGGAAAAACTAAATCAACCCAGGTTAATCCTGCTAGTTTGTTATTAAAAACGTGGTCTGGTGGAGGGAGTTGGGCGTGATACATCCACGCCGGCAATGTTTTGCGGGCTATGGTACCTGATAAAACCATTGCTAAAACTGCTATTCCCCGCAGCGCATCCAGCGCGTCGGCGCGTTGGGAAACCGCAGCAACTGCCAAAATCTTTTCGTTTTTCACCGTGTTTTGTGACTCTGATGTTGTGTATTCCAATGCACTTACCGATTTGTTTTGACTGCTGTATAGTTGCCAAATTTTATTTGCCAATTAATTTGTGCAGCCAACTTCCTGAAGCTAAGCCGCTTAGTCTTTTTGTCGAATGTTTTTTATTCACCGTCAACCTCGAAATTCGGTATTGATTGGCTGGGAAAAAGCGCAATTTTAGTTTTAAGCTGTTGTACAAGTATCCTGATGTGAAATATTGGGCAACGTATTTTTCAACTTGTTTGTTGACAGCGCCAAACGGGTAGGCTATGTGCGAGGCGACTGTACGATTTTGGTCTAAATCTTGGGTGCATTTCCTCAGTCTAATTTGGTCTTGAGATAATTCTCTGTCTAATGCTTTTAGAGAAATTTTTGTGAGGTTTTCGTGGTTCAGCCCGTGGGATTGAATGTCATAATAACCTTGCTGCATTCCGTCTCTCAAATTTTGACAAGTTACCTTTTTGATGAGGGAGTCTTGATGGCCCAAGAAGCCGGAGTTGATAAATACAACTACTTTAGTTTTTTTGCCGTATTTATTTTCGAGTCTTTGTAAAATCGGCAGTACGTGGGTATAAATGCTTTCGTTTCCATCGTCAAAACTAATCATAACTTTTTTGCGTCCGCGATATTCACTCGGTATCGGCTTTTTGGGATTGGCGATGAAATATTCGTAAAGTTCTTGGGTTGACAAAAACCAATAGTTATGAATGACTAAATCTTCTAAAAAAGGTTCTAAGTTTTGCTGGCTGTAGTCGCCGGGAGAATCTCGCCGCTGCGGCGGTATTTCCTGGGGATTCTGAAGGTTTACAATATCGTGAAAGCCAAAAATCGGAATTTCTACTGTGACGATTTCTAAGATGGTTTGATAGGTGATAAAAGTTAGGAAAAATGCTAGTAAAAAGCTAATAATTCGTTTTTTTTTGGACGTAATACCAGGCTGAAAATACTCGGGCCATTTGTTAATTAAATAATTTACCATTGACAATTACAACCTTATGAGGTAAAGGGTTATGGCGGCAGTATGAGGGTTTTTCGGGGCCTGGTGCTGGGAGCATTGAGATTGTCGATCGCCCGTGTCGTCCTTAAATATCGGCTAAGGCAAGTCTAGCATGATACAATTTATACCGATCGCACTTTTGATGCAACTAGCGCCCAAAGTTGACCGTGCTTATTTCTTACCCGAAGTTTTACCTGTAATTTTTGACTTGTGATTTCCCGCCCTAGGTGGTAGTATCTTTGAGCGATCGCCCGAGCGAACAACAATCACGAAAATCGCAGTAATTAAGCCTGTTTACGACAAAACAAACTGCATAGAGCAAACCTGTGACAAAATTTTAGAAATTTCTCAAAAAAATCACGGTTAGAATTTTATCATTGTTAACGACGGCTCGACCGGCAATACCCAAAAAATCATCTAAAATAAACTGAAAGCTTTCCCCACACATCACATATAACTAATTTCTTACAGCCAGCGTTAAGGCAAAGGATATGCGTTCAAAAAATGATGTAAATATTTAGAGACAGACTGCATCTTTTCATGAATGGCGACTTAGCGTAATCCCTCGAACCCTGAGTATAAAAATTAGAAAAATTTGATATTTTCAACTATCAACTGTTGAAAAGATTCTCCTTCAATGCAGAAGTGCTATTTTTAGCAAAAAAAAGGATAACTTCTCAGCCTGATGTTTTGGCGGCTTGGTCCAAATTGCGGCAAGAAATTCAACCTTTGATGAAGGAGTCGAAAGTTAAGGATGTAGCAGGCAGTTGCGATCGCCCCGCCAAAGAGTAAAATCGAGTAAAATTGCCAAAAGGTCGTTAAACGTAGCTATCCCGAGCGTGAATCGCCCCCGCTGCCAGACAAAATTTTGATTCAAGGTTTGCTATACTCACAGAAATAGACACATATTAACCTTTGGAAAATCAATAGGCCGGAGCTATGACATCCTATGCAACCTCTACAGCAAGAGCCGAGATGAGTGAGATCCGGCGCTTGAAAAATATACTGCCCCCAGAACTCCAAAGTTGGGTAACAGTAGAAAAAACAATAGAAGTTAATCCAACCCTGATCCGCAGCGAAGAAATAGGCAAAGACCAGGTAGAAATTCAAATAGACCTGATCCGCTGGGAACAGCTAGCAATGGATCAGCGCAATCTTTTATTTTGGCACGAAGTCGCCAGAATCCAAAACGACACCATCCCCAGAGACGGTTGGGAAATGGCAGCCCTCGCCATTGGTTTAGGCGGCGCAGTCGGCGAACTTTGGGTACAAGACGGCTTGTTACTGCTGTTGGCCCTATCTTTGTGCGGCGTCTCCGGCTGGAGGCTTTACCAAAAAAACAACGGAGAGAAAAGTTTAAAAGAAGCAGTAGATGCAGACGAAAAAGCCCTCGCCCTCGCCACCCGCTTCGGTTACACTCTCCCAAACGCCTACAAAAGCCTCGGTAGCGCCTTAAAAACCTTAATCGAGCAAACCTCCAAAAAACAGCAGCGGGCTAAATACGAAGCTCGTCTCCAGGCCCTCAAACGCAACGCAGCCAAGGCCAAAGCCAAAGTCAAACCCATCACCCGCGAAACCTCCCAGTCAGAAAACGTCTACAATTCTTAACCTCATTTCCCGACGTTTGGTGCAGGGATTTTTTAGTTAACGGTTAACTCTTGACTTTCCAGTTAACTGTTAAGCGTTAACTGCGCTTGCTATCCCGCTACAAGACAGACATCGGAATTTTTCAAGACAAAATTAATCGGCCAGAAGCGATCAAAATCTTGATTCACATCATGTCCGGTGGATTACCAGAACAAAAACGGATCGCCCGTTTCCAATGCAAGTCCTCCGGCTGAGGCCGGACGGTCGTCCGCACTACATATTCCGGTCAATGGAACGTATCTGATATCAAAGATGAAAGTTGGGCGGCGGCTGCGTTCAAAATTATTTTTCCGCCCAAACAGGGACTGGTAGACTAGAGTTTACCTCGGCCTTCGATATCGGGACGATCGGCAACCAGCTTTTCTGGCATTTTTGTAAAGTTGCGATAAAGCTAGCCCGGTAAAAACAATATTTGGTAAAGGTGGAGCGGGTAAGACAGAATAGGTTAAAGATATCAGTTTGAAATTTGAAACTAGGACTTCATGGTCAGCACAACCCCAGAGGCAGAAGATTTTCGGGTTACGTACTTCGACGAGATTCCCTCGGTTCACATACCCGTGCGCTTGAGCGTACTTGAAGCCGTAAACTTCAAAAAAACCTGCCAGCAACTTTTCTCTGAAAGCACCGTTCCCAGCAAAATTGTCCTAGACTTCACTCACACGACGTTTATTGACAGTAGCGGAATTGGTGCTTTAGTCAGCAATCTCAAATTTGCCAAACAGCGCGGCAGCGACTTGGTGCTTCGCAGCCTTAAGCCGCAGGTGATGGCAGTATTCGCTCTCACCAGTTTAGATCAAGTGCTAACGATCGAGCAGACCCCTGCCACCTCAACTCCGGCAGAAACCAACTCCCCGGACAACCACCTACCGATGACGCACCCCTCAGTGCAATCGTTGGTGAAACGGCTGATAGACATTCTTGGGGCCATAGTCGGTTTGGTGATTACAGCAATTTTGTTCGTACCCATAGCCGCAGCCATCACCATCAACGATCCAGGCCCGATATTTTTTGCACAAACCCGCTGCGGCTGGATGGGGAGAAAATTTCAGATTTGGAAATTTCGATCGATGTGTACCAACGCCGAAGCTATGAAAGACCAAATTACAAACCAAGCTTCTGGCGCATTTTTCAAAAATGACAACGACCCCCGGATTACCAAAGTCGGGCGCATCTTACGCAAAACCAGTCTCGACGAACTGCCGCAGTTTTGGAACGTGCTCAAAGGCGAAATGAGTCTAGTCGGCACCAGACCGCCTACTCCAGACGAAGTAGATCGCTACGAAGTCCCTCAGTGGCAGCGTTTGGATGTCAAACCAGGGATGACTGGCGAATGGCAAGTCAACGGTCGCTCTCAAGTCCGCGATTTTGAAGATGTCATCCGTTTAGATTTAAAATATCAAGAAAACTGGAGCCTGATCTATGACTTGAAACTAATTGTTAAAACTATAACAGTCCTGTTTAACAAAAATAGCGGTGCTGTGTAGGAGTCCTCAACAACTCATTGCTGAACTCTCGGGTGCTGTTGCCGAGGGGCTGCTGGAACTAGAATTCGATATTTAGTTAAGCAGACTCGGTAGCGATCGCTAAGTTACTATTAAGTGTTAAAATTCACACCGAAAAAATGGGCAGCTAGTTGCTAAATAGGCGATCGAACTACGAATTAGCAATTTGGCAGTTCTGGTCAGGCTCGAATTACGCCACCAGGGTTTTCAATGACGACAAAAACTAACGTATGTTTAGCTAGCGGGCGCGGGAATCCCCACGACCTAATCTTTGATAGGTGGGTGGGATGAAAGCCGGGTTTGTGTGTGGGATGGAAGGTTAACCGATGCCGTTGGCGTAGCCCGCCCAAGCCGTAGGACGGGAAAACCTTCACAGCCTGAACAAACAATCTTTGATATACTGCAAAAACAGTGGGGCCCGACGTGTTCCTCACTATAAAAAGCCGAGCGAGAGAAACATTTTGGAGTACCTCGAAGGAAGATCTCGATATCCTTAACAGGACTCAGATGCCTACGCTGTAATCTTTGATTCAGAGTAGGATCGTCACAAAATTACCGACTGCTAACACGGTGGAAACTCAAACCACTCGTCGCAAGCTGAATCGGGAATTTTCCCCATTTAAACGCCCTATTGAGGCGGGTTACAGTATCGGAAGTCTCTCATTTTCTGTGCGAGTAAATGGTGCGAAAGGAATGCTCACCTTGAGGCAAAACGAGCTTCTTCAACTCAAGCTTGACTTAACTAATATGTTGCCAAGACAGAGCCCTCATTTTCCTCTATTTCCGGTGCTGAGTATAGTGCTGGTGGGGGCCGACAAGGGGGAAAAAAAATGAAAAACGAGCAACCAAAGGCCGAGTCGCACCTTCAAGTTGAAACAGACTTGGAGGCTTTAACATCCATTTTGGAATGGTTGGAGAATATAGTTTTGCCGCTGCTGCCGGCGGATTTCTGGTGGCAGTGCAGGCTGATCGTCAACGAAGGCTTTACAAACGCTGTCCGCCACGCTCACCAGAACTTGCCCTCCGCGACGCCGATCGACATTGAGGTAAAAGTGTTTGCCGATTACTTAGAAATTAGGATTTGGGACATGGGTCAACCCTTCAACCTGGAAGCAAAGCTGCACTCGATCATGCAAGAGCAGCGCGATCCCTTAGACAGAGAAGGAGAAAGGGGACTTGTGTTCATGTACAAGCTCACAGACGATCTTCGGTATATCCGTACCGACGATCGCCGCAACTGCTTGGTAATGCGAAAAAACCTTACCTGAAAGCGCTTGCGGCTCGCCCGATCCAGAGCGGCTTCTTTTGCAAAAAGTGGAAGGTTCCAGCACCGCCCCCTGTTGTGCTACCCGGAACCCAACCACATCCTCTGCAACTCACCGGGTGTAGACTCGCGTCGCGGCAGGACAATTTGCTGCAAAATAAATTTATGCGTATTCTAATTTATTCCTATAACTACTATCCAGAGCCGATCGGCATTGCCCCCCTGATGACAGAACTAGCGCAAGGCTTAGTCAAGCGCGGCCACCAAGTGCGAGTCATCACCGGAATGCCCAACTATCCCCAGCGCCGGATTTATCCCCAATATCAGGGCAAATTTTACCTCACCGAAGAACACAAAGGCGTCACAATTCAGCGCAGCTACCTGCGCGTCAACGGCCCCCATCCCAGCCTCCTAGACAGACTTTTACTAGACGGCAGTTTTGTCCTCTCCAGCGCCGTCCAAGCCTTCAGGGGCTGGCGTCCCGATGTAATTTTCTCGACAATGCCCCCTTTACCGATTTGCGTCCCTGTTGCCCTCTACGGCTGGAGTCGCGCTTGCCCGATCGTCCTCAACGTACAGGATATAGTCTCAGAAGCAGCCGTGCGCGTCGGCTTGGTGAAAAAAAACGGACTGCTAATTAAGATTGCTGACGCCTTAGAAAAATTTGCCTACAGCACAGCCAGCCAAGTCAGCGTCATCGACAGCGGTTTTATCAAAAAATTGCACTCTCAGGGAGTACCCCCAGAAAAAATAGTTTGCCTTCCAAATTGGGTTGATGTCAATTTCATTCGCCCCTTACCCAAAGAAAATAACCCCTTTCGAGAAACCCACAAACTCAAGGGCAAATTTGTCGTTCTGTATGCTGGAAATATTGCCCTGACTCAGGGATTGCAAACAGTTGTCAAAGCAGCAGCCCGTTTGAAACACATAGTTGAAATTGCTTTTGTAATTGTCGGAGAATCAACAGCACTAGCGCGCTTGCAAAAAGATTGCGAAACTTATAAAGCTACTAATGTAATGTTGCTACCCTTTGAACCGCGAGAAAAATTGCCGGAACTGTTAGCTGCTGCTGATGTGAGTTTAGTCGTACAAAAGCTGCGCGTTACTAACTTTAATATGCCTTCAAAAATTCAAGTAATTCTCGCCAGCGGTAGGGCAATTTTGGCGTCGGTTCCCGAAACTGGTACGGCGCACAAAGCAGTCCAGCAAAGCGGTGGCGGGGTTGTAATAGCGCCGGAAGATGCGGAGGCTTTGGCTGATGCTGTGGAGGATTTGTTCTTAAATCCCGATCGGGTGAAGGCGTTGGGCGAGCAAGGTAGAAATTATGCTGTTGAGAATTACGGATTTGAGGAAGCTTTGAATCATTATGAGGCTTTATTTGCGACGGTGGCGGCGAGTCATGCTGAGAAAATATTGGCACCGCTGCCAAAGTAATCAGATAATTGGGTTAGTGTAATAGGTAGCGCTCTTTTGTAGTAAGGACTAAAGTCGCGATCGACTAAAAGGCTGATGAAAAAACTGAAGTCCTCACTACGAACTTGATGATAGTCATATTATCTGAGATAATATAATTCAATTTTTCGGTATGTTCCTGATTCCGACAAGGCTTGATTTAGTGCGATTAGTAATAATAATGCCACAGACGATCGCCAATGCACTAAAAATATGCACCAACGAAATCGCTTCACCGAGAAACAGCCACGCAGCAATACCGCTAAACACTGGAATCAGGTAATAGATTAAGGCTGTGCGGTTCGGGCCAATCAGGGCGATCGCCTGATTCCACGCCAGAAACGCCATCACCGACGACAGAACCCCCACATAAAGTAACGCCAGGGCGATCGAAGGATTGAACGCCACAGGGTGATAAATCCAACATTCCAGTGCATAGAAGGGCGATAAAAACAACAGCCCCAAGCTAAAAGTGCATAAAGTGAAAGTTGTCATCCGCAGGTTTGGTGGCTTGCGCTTCACCAGCATAGTGTAGCCAGCAAAGATGATAGATGCCAATAGCATATACAAATCGCCGATCGCAAAGGAAATACTCAGCAGCCTTTCTAACGAGCCTCCCGCGATTAACAATACAACACCGCTGACGGCGATCGCAATGCCGGCAGCGCGCGTTAACGAGATAAGTTCTCCGTAAAAAATACGAGACATAAGTACAATAAAAACCGGGGAACAAGTGGCAATTAACGCCATATTCACCGCCAGGGTTGTGTGACCGGCAACGTAGATCAAAGTGTTAAAAGTAGTCACACCTAACAGGGCCGATACAGTCAAGTAAGGGAGAGATTTTTTAATCAATTTCCAATCTGCAACTGCCGCCCGCACGGTGAATGGTGCTAATGTAGCCACAGCAATAGTCCATCGCCAGAAAGCTAGACCGATCGGCAAAACATCCTGATTCAAAGCTCTAGCAACGATAAAGTTACCGGCCCAAATAGCAGTCGCAACTACTGCCAAAACATAACCGATTGACATTCTATTATTCATTTATTAGTAAGGCAAATTTTTACGAGGTTTAGCCAATTTAATTTGAATTAAGTTAAACAACGGAATGAGATACAAATAAAAGGCATAAGGGATAAAATCTGCATTTACACTCAAGATAGTTGCAGGCACTAATCCGGCAATATTCCAAGGAATTAAGGGAGAAATCACAACAGCGGTGTTTTCTAAATCTACAGCAAGTTGATAATTATCTAATCCTTCTTTTCGGTATTTTTCCTCAACTAACTGATGAGTCAGAAGGATGGCGATTGTTTGGGTACAGCCAAATGCAGCCGATAAAATTCCTATGATTGTCGTTCCACAAAATAAATCGCCTCTCGTTCGAGCTTTGTTTAGATACAATTCAATAAATTCTAGCGTTTTTGTTCCTGCAAAAAGACCGGCAAATGCTGTCGATACAATTACAATTATTGAAACTTTGACCATCGACAAAATCCCTCCTCCCGCCACAATATCTTTTAAACTCGAAGTTGATTCTAACTTGAATCCGGCGATCGCGAATTGCAGAATGTCCAGCGGCGAATAACCTTGCACGAAAATGGCGATCGCACTTCCGGCAATTAGACTAACAGCCATAGCAATTTTGACCTCAACTCGCAAGACACAAAGAATTAAAATTGTCAAGGCTGGCAGCAAAGCGATCGAGTTGAGATTGAAGGCTTTGCTAAGTTCAAAAGCCAGGTTATTGCCAGCAACTTCTACGGGATTTGCTAAGGATAAGATTAAATACAAGATGCTGGAAACTATCAGCGGATAAAAAGCTGTTACCGCCATATTTTTGAGGTTCGTATAAATGTTTGTGCGGGTAATGGCGGCAATCAAATTAGCGCTAGAAGACATGGGAGAACACCGATCGCCAAAATAAGCTCCGGCAATTATTGCCCCCGCGATCGTATTGGGATTTACACCGCTGCCCTTGGCTGCGATCGTTAAAGCAATGCCGATCGTGCTCGCAGTACCAAAGGAAGTTCCCAGCAGCACAGAAACCGTGCTAGTTAAGATAAACGCCCAAAAAATAAAATATTGAGGGCTAATTAATTTAATTCCCCAATATACGAGAACCGGAACCGTCCCCGCAGCCATCCATACGGCCATGACTGCCCCGATTAACAGTAAAATACCGATTACTGAAAAAGACTTTTGACTGCCAGCCACAGCCATTTTGATTAAGTTGTTTATCTGAAATCCCCTTCTCAACAAAATGGCAATAAAAATTGCCATAGAAGCTAGCAACGGATAAAGTACAAAATAACCTTTGATGGCACTAAATAAAAGTAAAACAAATGAAATAATAACAAAAAATAGCAAATCCATTATTGATGGGCTTTCATGTATTCTCGCAGTAAGGTATTGATCTGGGTTTGATAACCACGACCTTGAGATTTAAACCACTCCAAAACATCACTGTCAATGCGTAAGGTAACTTGAGCTTTAGTCTTAGGGTTGGGCAAGCCTCGCCCAACTACGGCTTTAGCAAACATTTCAGGCGTAATTTCAGGGCAATCAGAGAAATCAATATCTTCATCAGTCATGGCATCTAGGCGTTGCCAGTCAGTTTGAGATTTGCTCGAAGTAAATTCGTTGTTCATATTTAGTTGCTTTTCTAGCAGAAATAATGCGGGTACATTCCTCTCGTTCTGTATGGACGATAGCGACTACTCGCCCTTGCAACAAACCAAAAGTCACAAACCTTTGCTCTCCATAACTGAATCGTTCATCCTCAACTGTTACGATTTCTCCATCAAAAACTAATGGAACGTCGATAAAGTCAATTCAATGTTTGCTAAGGTTGGTAAGACGTTTCGTCTTATCCCACTCAAATTCCATACCTTGATTGTCACTAGATATTGTAACTACAATTTGTCGTTACAGCCACTTACTTTAACAGATATTTGGATTGTTCAGGTAAAGCCGATCGCCCCCTTCGCCCACTTCACCCCAATCATCCCAGATATCCCAACACCGCTGCTACCCGACGCCGCAGTCCATTAAAACAAAACGCTAAAATAGTAGATCCTACAATTTGGGAGTTAATATTTGACACTTGCACCTACGCGCGAAAACGTCCTAGCTTGGCTCTCGCAGCGCGTTCCTGCTGCCCGCATCACACACATCCTCGGCGTCGAACAGACAGCAGGTGACTTGGCCAGACATTACGGCCTCGACGAAGCAAAAGCTCGATCGGCCGGTTTGTTGCACGACGCAGCAAAATACTTCAAACCCCAACTGCTGCTGCAAATGGCTCAGAAGGAAGGTTTAGAGTTAGACTCAGTGTTGGAAGCACACCCGCATTTGCTGCACGCAGACGCGGGCGCGATCGTCGCTAGAGACGAATTCGGGGTGGTCGATCGAGAAATTTTGGACGCAATCGCCAATCACACCCTCGGCAGACCAAGCATGAGCCAGCTCAGTTGTGCCGTATTTGTAGCAGACTCTATAGAGCCGAGCCGCGGCAACACCGCCCAACTAACAGCACTGCGCGAGGCAAGCTGGCAAAATCTTTATGCAGGCGTGTGGCAAACTAGCGATTATTCTCTGAAATATTTGCTAGAAACTCGCTGCTACATTCACCCGCGCACCGTACTTACGCGCAATTGGGCGTTGCAAATGGCTCGCCAATCGCCGGAAACAGGAAATTCGACAGGGAAGTCGATCGAACAAATCACCAGTTAAAAGTAAAATTTACCAGCAATCCTTTACTTACTTCTGACTTCCACCTAACTCCTATTTCCAATCTCAAACCGCCAACAACCGATTTTCCTTTACTGTCTCAATTAGGAACTTAAACACTTAATGTCAGATCTAACCCAACTCGAATATTCCAGAACTCAGTCTACAGAAACAGACAGCGCCACCTCAGACGAAACGCGCGGCCTGATAGTGACGGCTGCCCAAGCTGCCGATGACCGCAAAGCCGTTGATATTGTATTGCTCAAAGTGTCAGAAGTATGCTATCTGGCAGACTACTTTGCGATCGTCACCGGATTTTCCAACGTCCAAGTACGAGCCATCTCCCAAGCCATCGCCGACCAAGTAGAAGAAGAATGGGGACGGTTGCCGCTGCGTACACAAGGGCTATCAGACGCAAGTTGGGTAGTCATGGACTACGGCGACGCGATTATCCACATCTTGAAACCCCAAGAGCGCGAGTTTTACAATTTAGAAGCGTTTTGGGGACACGCCGAACGGATTGATTTTTCCACCGCAGAGGAATGCTAATGTGAAAAACGCTTCTGTTTCTATTTGTCCTGTTCCGCAAGAACAGCGCCCGGTTAATGAATACCAAGAACTTACAGAATCTGGGTTTTTTAGCTGGGTAACTCTCGATTGGCCTGAGTATTTGGCAAAACTAGCTTGGGTTTGGGGTTGGAGTTGCTTGGTATCCGGGCCGATAGCTGCTTCTAGCTTTGCTCCCTTCAAGTATCCAGTTCAGTTTGCCCTGTGCGCGGCAGCCGGTGCCAGTTTTATTCTAGGATTGGCTTTGCTGCGACTTTACTTGGGTTGGTTCTACGTGCGATCGCGCCTTGTAAATCCCACCGTCGTCTACGAAGAGTCAGGCTGGTACGATTGTCAATCTTGGCCTAAAACACCGGAGATTTTAGCTCAAGACCAGTTGATAGTCAACTACGAACTAGAACCAATTCTCAGGCGTTTGCGGCAGACATTTTATGGTTTGACTGTATTGCTGGTTGCCGGGGGACTAATTTGGAATTGTTTGTAATCGGGAATCGTGACAAGGAAGTTTTGAGTTGTCGGGGCGGTGTGCTTTTGTCGCCGCCCCCTTACAACTTCCTCCACCCAATCTAAAATCTAAAATCTAAAATCTAAAATTGATATGACAAGGGGAAAACGAACCCAAGCTCCCGAACTGGAAGTCACACTGCTGCGCGAAGGTATTGTGGAATCTAGGCATCGCGCCCAAGCCGCTGTCTGTGACAAACGCGGGCGCGTTCTGTCCGTTGCGGGTAACTCGGAAACGGCGACATTTGTCCGTTCTTCTCTCAAACCGTTTCAAGCTTTGGCTGTGACGGCGAGCGGGACTTTGGAACGCTACGAATTGACCGATCGAGATTTAGCGATTATTTGCAGTTCTCATCAAGGTACGATCGAGCAATCGCGACAGGTATTTAACGTCCTGTGGCGCTGCGACATAGACCCATCTAAACTTCAATGCCCCATTCCTGAAGGCAAAAAAAGCCCCCTGCAATACAACTGTTCCGGTAAACACGCCGGAATGCTGGCTGTCTGTCAGCAAATGCACTGGCCGCTGAATACTTATTTGAGCCGCAAACATCCCGTCCAGCAACTTATTTTGGGCAAGGTAGCTGACTTGCTGGCCATGCCTGCCGAAGAGTTTATCAGCGCTCGCGACGACTGCGGAGCTCCTACCTATTTGTTGCAGTTGGGACAAATGGCATCTTTGTACGCTAAGTTAGCCTCCGGCGACAATGTGGATATGGAGCGGATTGTCCGCGCTATGACTCACCACCCGATGATGGTTGCCGGTGAGGGAAGATTTGACACGGAACTGATGCGCTTGACTCAAGGAGAATTGGTCAGCAAGTCCGGCGCAGAAGGGGTGCAGTGCATTGGCCGCGTTGGTGAAGGTATGGGCTTGGCCATTAAAATCGCCGATGGTGGCAAGCGCGCTAAATTTGCTGTGGCAATTCACTTGCTCAAACAGTTGGGGTGGATTACTCCGACTCAGGCCGAAACTCTTTCGGACACTTACCTGACTCTCAGCGATTTTAAGCGCTTGGAGGTAGTGGGGGAAGTTTCGATGCTTTAAGTTGTTCTACATCCAAATTATTGTAGATCGACATCACCGACCAAAAATCCTCTCCCCCTCTCCCCCTCTTTCTTAAGTCGGTACGAGTTCGCCCGGCCGCAATGAGGCCCATTTGCCGGTCTCTTGCGTAAAACTTTCACAGCCGACTACATCCCATTCCATTTCTATTTCGTCTTGGCGGGGGCGGATGTTGACGTTGATGGTGGGTTCTACGGGGTCAAAATCGGGTGTTTCGGTGAGGTGAATCTGTTCGTGCTGTTCTTCTACGGCGTGGTAGGTGAAGCAGCGGTCTACATAGTGGCAGTTAATACAAATACACATTCTTGATATCCTCTGTGCATTTCAAAAAAATTGGTGAATTCTGAGCTTTCTGTTAATCTAGCTTAGCAAGAGTTTAATGGTTTGTAAGGAAAGTAGATTTTTGTTGCGATGCCGATTAATTTGCCAACTGCGCTATCTCCTGAGACTTGGCCGTTCGATTTGGAACTGCTGACACCGCCTGTTTATCTGGTGGGCGGTGCGGTGCGGGATGCGCTGCTGGGACGCCGATCGCACTATTTTGATTTGGATTTCGTTATGCTAACACGGGCGGTGAAGACTGCTCGAAACATTGCCGATCGCACGAAAGGCGGATTTGTCTTGTTGGATGCGGAACGACAGATTGCGCGGGTGGTGTTTGCGGGCGGTACGGCGGATTTTGCGGAGGCTTTGGGGGGGAGTCTGGAGGGGGATTTGTTGCGCCGGGATTTTCGGATAAATGCGATCGCCTGCAATCCTTTTACCGGAGAAATCATCGATCCTTTGGACGGTCAAACTGATTTGCGGTTGGGTTTGCTGCGGATGATTTCGCGATCGAATTTGGAAGACGATCCGCTGAGGTTATTAAGAGCTTACCGTCAAGCGGCGCAGTTGGGTTTTGCGATCGAACCGGAAACTCAATCTGCGATTCGAGAATTAGCGCCGTTGTTGAGTCGGGTGGCGGTGGAACGGGTGCGGACGGAATTAGGTTATTTGTTGAGCAATCATAACGGTATTCCTTGGATTTGTCGCGGTTGCGAAGATGGTTTGTTTTCGATTTGGTTTGCAAGTGCGATCGACCGTTTCGATATCTTGACAAAAATCGATTCCTGTGCTGCTGATTTGGCGGCAATTTATCCAGACTTGGGGAGAGAATTTGGGCGATCGATTCGAGATACAATTAAAACGCCGTTGTTGGCAGTTGGGAAGTTAGCTATTTTAGCAAATTCCGACCCGACAATCGCTGAAACAGAGTTGCTGCGGTTGAAGTACAGCAATGCAGAGATTAAAAGTGCGATCGGGCTTTTGAAATACTTGCCCAAACTGCAAGCAAAACCCATTGCAGAAATGTCCCTGCGAAAACAATATTTTTTGTTTCGGGATGTAGGAATAGTATTTCCAGTCTTAGCAGTTTTAGCCCTAGCCGCGGGAGTCGCAGTTGATGATATTTCCCTGCTAATTAATCGCTACCTCAATGCCGATGACATTATCGCTCATCCCACCCAATTAGTTAGCGGCAATGAATTAATGGAATCTTTGAAGATTCCCAGAAGTCCGCTCATCGGTCAATTATTAATGGAGATTCAATTAGCGCGGGTAGAAGGGAGAATTGCGACTCGCGAAGAGGCGCTGAAACTGGCCGCCGACTTGATTGAAGTTGATTAATCTTTGGGAAATATCGCAACAACAATCTTGCTAGAAGCCAGTTCACCAACCATCTGTAATTCATATCGTTGACCGTTGCATCGTCAGGTGATTTAACCGGTGCTAGAACACAGAGGACACAGAGAGAGAGAATAGAGATATGAATACAGGACGAGGAAGAGAGGATTTGATATCACATCCCAAATATCTATCAACCAGCCCCAGCGACAATCAGTAAATGCGCCTACATTTATCTGCGTTGCATCTGCGTTGCATCTGCGGTTTAATTATCAATCAAAAAACAATGCAATAAGTTTATTTAGGGCTAGCTGTTAATTCCGCAGGCAATTGAAACTTACCATCTGCACCCGCTTCCAACTCAAAAACTTGCAACACAGCATCAACATTAAGCGGCCCGTAAATGTGCGGGTAATCTTCACCAGCGGCAAATTCATACTTAACTTCAGATTCAACTTTCTCCGAATCAATCCACAGCAGCAACAATCCTGTTTGTCCCACAAAAAATTTATTAGCAGATTTCACAACTTGCGGCAAAGTTGAACAGTGGATAAATCCTTCAGTATCTAGCGTATCTCCGCGATAGAATTGCACTTTTTTGGCTTGTTCCCACTGTTGGCTGCGGGTGATGTGAAAGATAACGCTCATAATTTAGATTGGTTTTAAGTGCGACTGGTACAAAACTTACAAATGCGGGGTCAAAAACTCGGTTTCTGTACCAAAATATTTCGCTATTAGCGACAATTTTTCAAAGAAACCGAATTTTTTGCCTTTGTTGCGCCGCAGTACAATTCGACACGGAAAACTCCTGCCGCAACTTACTGTCAGCGTCTTAATTTTAGCACCGATCGCCCGCGCTGCACCCGGAGCCGCGCCAGTCGTTTTTCCTGTTTGCTGACGGTAATCCTCACTAGAAACTTAGCACGCCACCAGTACATCCGATCGCCCGAGAACCCTCATATCTTCCTCATCGAGTTCGACTGGCGTACCGCTGCGAATCAGTTCCACAAAATCCTCATTCGGCACCATAATGCACAAAGTGTACAAACGTTCATTGCCCGTATTTTCAATTACATGAGTGCCGGTTGGAGGCACTAACAAACTATCACCCGGTTTAATACTAACTGTTTTGCCGTCGCAGGTGGCTTCCCCTGTTCCTTTGAGTACAAAAAACATTTCTACTGCAAATTGATGGCGGTTAGGAGGAGTTTTGCCACCCGCATCGAAGATTTCGACGCAAACAGTTAATGAAACATTAGCTATTACCGGATCGAAGACAATCGCTAATCTATTAGTATCGCCCGGACTGATGCGAAATGCTTGGTAATCTTGAGGAGATTTTATCACAGGAATCATGCACTGGTTTGTCATTGTTTTATTGTTAGTTGTAAGTTGTCAGTTGTTATCTTTCTGCTGTCATTAGTGAGAATCCATAGTCATTAGTCCGTCGCTCAACTTCCAAAGTTTATCGCTAATGACTAATGACTGCAGGCTGACCATCCGCCCAAAAACGGATACTTGCGAACGACTCCTCTCGTAGTGCACCTTAAATTTTAGACCAAAGTTCAAGATCCCAGATTCATCTGTCGAGTCAATCTAAAATCTAAAATCTAAAATCTAAAATCGAATGACTGTTATTTAATTGCTTCTAAGATAGCCTGAGAATCCGACAAAAAACCAAAACATTGTTTAACATTATAAAGAGTAGCTTGCCAGCAATACTCTGGAGATGTGGTAGCTGTACAATCTTTGACTAAAATACAGTCGTAACCGAGGAAATTAGCATCTTGTAGTGTAGCCATGACGCACTGATCGGCGTTTACTCCTCCGAAAAAAAGTGTAGTTTTGCCGAGGTTCCGCAATATACTATCTAAAGGAGTATCCCAAAAGGCACTCATCCGATATTTGTCAATGCAAATATCTTCTGGTTTTTGTTCCAATTCATCGACAACCTGCGCCGCCCAACTCCCCGCCATCAACACAGATGCGCCGTTTTTTGGCAGGGGATCTCCCAAGCCTACGCCGTCGCCGGTGGGATTGTAAACGTGGCGGGAAGCAGCGCTAATATTCAGTAAATCGGGGCGGTTTCCCCAGTTAATCCAAATAATTGGCATTGCGTGCGATCGCAATTTGGGCAGCAATTTTTTTAAAGGATTAATTGGAGTTTGGGCGGGCGTTATATCCACGCCAATATGTGCTAGCCAACCGTCGGGGTGACAAAAATCATTTTGCATATCTATCACCAACATTGCTGCTTTTGCTAAATCCAAACGCAGGGTTTTAGTTTCTGTTTCTAGGGTAACAGGTTGAGGCGCGATCGGCGATCGGGTGATGTCGGCAATTTTTTCATCAACTTTCCAAGCATTCGGCTGCACGCCCAAGGTACGGAGAGAATCAGGATTCATATTTTACGTTTAAATCGATTGACTTACTTAAGATTAGCAGGCACTGACTAGAAGATTAAATGACATTGAACATTACAATAGTAATAGATGTGAATTCACCAGAAGGGGTCAATCTGTGAGCTTTACAATTCAAAATGTTTTAATTCCCGTTGAGGGTGGTTATGAAACCGTAGACGTACAGGTGGTGGATAATTGCATAAGTGCGATCGCCCAAAATTTAGATGCTGTGGGAACAATAATCGACGGCACTAATAAGCTGCTGCTTCCCGGTTTTGTCAACGCCCACACGCACTCTTCCGAAATGTGGCAGCGCGGCATCATTCCCCCTCTGCCGCTAGAATTGTGGATTGCCGAACTGTACGATTTTACACCTTTAGATCCCGAACAAGTTTACTTGAGCGCCCTCGGTACGGCAGTAGAAACATTGCTATCTGGCGGCACCAGCGTAGTCGATCATTTAGTTTTAATTCCGGGGCAAGAATTAGAGACGATCGCCGCCGCAGTTCGTGCTTATCAAGAAATTGGCATCCGCGCGTTTATCGGGCCATTAATTCAAGATGAATCCCTTACAGCGGGAATGCCTGCGGGTGATAGCACTATCGAACACAGGGCTTATATTCGCTCGACAAAGGCAACTTTGGAATTAATGGAATCAGCCATAAAACAGTTTCATAAACCCGAAAAAGGTGTTAATATGTTGTTGGCACCGACTGGAATTCAACTCTGTTCGGATGCTTTGTTTGAAGGCTGCGTCGATTTGGGCGATCGCTACAATCTTTGCCTGCACGCCCACCTCCTAGAAACCTCAGCCCAAAAACAACTAGCTCACGAAAAATACGGTTGCAGCGCCGTCGAACACCTGCAAAAAATCGGTTTTTTAACTCCTCGCACTTCCTTAGCCCACTGCGTCTGGCTGGAAGATTCCGACATCGCAATTCTAGCAAAAACTGAATCCACTGTTGTACACAATCCCCTCAGCAACCTGCGGTTGGGAAGTGGCATTGCACCGATTTTGAAATACCGCCAAGCGGGAGTCAACGTATCTTTCGGCTGCGATGGCGCTGCTAGCAACGATTCTCAAGATTTGCTGGAAGCGATTAAAATGGGTTCGATTCTGCACAATATTACGGATTTGGATTACCGCCACTGGATTACACCGCGCCAGTCGGTAGAAATGGCATCGCAGGGCGGAGCAAAAGGCTTGAATGTTGCCGAAGAAATCGGTTCGCTGACAGTTGGAAAAAAAGCCGATTTTGTGCTGTACGATTTAACCAGTTTATCATTGTTGCCGCGCACCGACCCGAT
Source organism: Tychonema sp. LEGE 07196 (assembly GCF_963890365.1). Taxonomy (NCBI): domain Bacteria; kingdom Bacillati; phylum Cyanobacteriota; class Cyanophyceae; order Oscillatoriales; family Microcoleaceae; genus Tychonema; species Tychonema sp. LEGE 07196. The sequence goes on from NZ_CAWPRX010000104.1 coordinate 56,988, forward strand.
TGGTTTGCTAATTTTGGGTCGCCCGACAAATGCGGTAAACAGTGTTTGGGTAAACGGCCAACAAATTGTTGCTGAAGGTAAGGTGACAACGATTGATGTTGATGATTTGAGACGGGAATTATTCGATCGCAGCGAGTGGAGTAGCCAGCGTCAATCGCCAATGGTGGGCGAGATTGAAGCGCACTACCGCCAAGTGATGAAATTGCCTGGTTATTCTTAGGGGGAATTGCAGCCAAATTCGGCGCTTGAAACCGATCCTGTACAAACAAAATCGGACGGGAATTGAATAAATTAAAGTGTACAGTGCTCACCCTACAGTATGATGTTAGATTGTGGTGTTTGCAAAAAATTGATGATTAAACTGTACAAATGGCAGCGGATACTGGCTTTAATAGTTGTTTTTGCGATCGCCCTTACCTCCTCCGCCATTTTCTCCCCCCGAATGGAGGCTAAAACCCCGCCCAAAAATCGAACAACCGAATTGCGCGGCATTTGGCTGACTAACATTGACAGCGACGTTATTTTTTCGCGCAACAACATCATTGACGCTGTAAATAGACTAGATAAACTCAACTTTAACACCATTTATCCTACGGTTTGGCAAGGGGGTTATACCATTCATCCCAGCGCTGTAGCCAAACGAGTATTCGGATATTTAAACGACCCCACCCCAGCATTAAAAGGGCGAGATGTCCTCAAAGAAATCATTACAGCAGCACATCAGAAAGGTATCGCAGTAATCCCTTGGTTTGAGTTTGGTTTCATGGCCCCCGCCGATTCAGAATTAGCCAGACTACACCCCGATTGGTTGGCGAAGCGGCGCGACGGTTCAACCATTTGGAAAGAAGGCGTAAACGATCGAGTTTGGCTGAGTCCTTTTCATCCCGAAGTACAGAAGTTTATCCAAGAATTAGCGATCGAACTTGTCGCAAATTACGATTTAGATGGCATTCAATTTGACGACCATTTCGGCTTACCATCAGAATTTGGCTACGAACCGCTGACAGTATTAATGTATCAGAAAGATATCAAAGCCCGTCCCTCCAACGACTTCCGCGAAACCTTCTGGGTACGCTGGCGCGCCGATAGAATCAACGACTTTATGGGGCGACTTTTTAGAGCCATCAAATCCCGCAAACAAAAATGTATTGTCAGCTTATCTCCCAACCCCCTACATTTTGCTCTGCCAGCCCACTTGCAGGACTGGTTTAGCTGGGAAAGACGCGGTTACATCGAAGAACTTATAGTCCAGGTTTATCGCAGCGATATCAAGCGTTTTAATGTGGAATTGGAACGGGAAGAAGTTAAATTAGCAAAAGGGCACATTCCAACTGCGATCGGTATTTTAACAGGCTTAAGAAATAATTCAATTCCGCTGCAACAAATTCAAGAACAAGTGCAAGAAGTCCGAAAAAGAAACTTTGAAGGTGTTTCATTCTTTTTCTACGAAAGCTTGTCGAGTTGGGCAAAGGAGCCCCCCGAACAGCGCAATGGAGCCCTGCAAGAATTATTTCCGACAAAAATGCAGCGCCGGTCTGTTGAAAATTTGTAAGATAGTTTGTTAATATCGTTTCTAGTAAGGACTTCTGTTCTTCTTTCATATCAATTCGGGTTGCACTCCTCATGACTGTTGACTGTTGACTGTTGACTCGATTTTATTATTCCGATGCAACCAGAAACGATATCAGGGATGATTAAGGACTTGAATTCCTTACTATAAATTTTTCCAAAGGTAGGAACAAAAAATCAGAATTTGAAACCCACGGTTAAAATGAAAAAAATCATAAAGCGCTTAGGAATTTTCCTTTTATGTTTTACCGCTTGCCTAACAATTGGCTATCTCACTCCCACAAAGTGGGGAGATTACTCGCAAACAGATTGTACGGTTTCCGTGCAAATTTATAACGGAGGCATCCACACCGAAATTATTGTTCCAGTTAAAAATGAATATTTTGACTGGAATCAATATTTACCGCTAACAGAAATAGGACGCGATGCGACTTCCGATTATAAATATCTATCTTTTGGCTGGGGAGATAGAGCTTTTATGCTAGAAACTCCCAGCTCAGGAAGTATCAACCCAGTTACAGGTTTCAAGGCGCTTATTTTCCCTAATCCATCTACCGTGCAGGTTCAAGGTTATCGGGTTTTTCCCCCAGATCGAGAAACCAAATGTGTTAAAATTAGCGGAGAAAATTATTTGAGGATGGTAATTTTTATTCAAAATACATTCCAATTAGACGCCGGAGGTAATAAAATAAAAATTAGCTACGGCTACAACAAAAACGACAGTTTTTATGAAGCCAAAGACAGTTACTCTATTTTGAGAACTTGCAACGACTGGACGGCAGAAGCTTTGCGAAAAGCTGAGGTAAATACTCCTCTATGGTCAACTCTATCGTCATCGATTATGTTTCATTTAAACAGCGGTTGCGAATGTAATGTATAGTCATTAGTCAGTAGTCATTAGTCATTAGTCGTCAGTCGGTAGGGGCGGTGGATGGTGCGTGCGGGCCCTCTTAGCAGCTAACAGTCAACAGTTAACAGTTAACAGTCAACAGTTAACAGTCAACAATTACCAATTGTCAAATCATGAATATAATTCCAGCGATCGATCTATTGGACGGAAAATGCGTCAGATTGTATCAGGGAGACTACGCTAAGTCTCAAACTTTTAACGACAATCCGGTAGAAGTCGCCAGACAGTGGGTAAATCAAGGCGCGACAATGCTGCATTTGGTAGACCTCGATGGGGCAAAAGCGGGTCATCCCGTCAATCAAGCAGCCATTGAGGCCATTGTCCGCGCTGTAGACGTTCCCTGTCAACTAGGTGGCGGAATGCGCGATCGCGCTTCTGTTGCTGCTATCCTCAATTTAGGAGTCAAGCGCGCCATTCTTGGGACTGTTGCTGTCGAAAAACCGGAATTAGTCGGTGAATTGTGCGCCGAATTTCCCGGTCAAATTCTGGTGGGAATCGATGCCAGAAACGGTAAAGTTGCTACTAGAGGTTGGTTAGAAACTTCCGAAGTTTTAGCAACAGAATTGGCGCAAAAAATGGCCGAATTGGGGGCAGCAGAAATTATTTACACTGATATTCACCGCGATGGTACTATGGAAGGGCCGAACTTGGAATCTTTGCGCGAAATTGCTAACGCTATTTCGATTCCGGTGATTGCATCGGGCGGCGTTAGTTCGATCGCAGATTTACTCAGTTTGTTGGCTTTGGAACCAATTGGTGTCAAAAGTGCGATCGTCGGTAGAGCAATTTATACCGGTGATATCTTGCTAAAAGAAGCAATTCAAGCTGTCGGACAAGGGCGGTGGCAAGATGTTCCCCCAGATTTGGGTTCTTCGAGTTTTGCTTGAACATCTGAATCAGCACAACTAGCCTTTAAAAAACCGGAGTCCTTGAGTTTGTTTGCATCCAAAATTATCTGATTAGAATGTCTTTCTTATCTTCATTGCACCATGTTTTTTAACCCAACAATTACAGCTTTAAGTTCTGGGATGGCATCTTTAACTACTCCCATACCTTTGCTAGCAACACTCGATCCCGAAAATTCGCCGCTCGTTCTGAGCGGAGTTCTGCTCAGTTTGGTAGTGATTTATCTTGCCAGCAAATTAGGCGCGGAAGCGGCTATGAAGTTTAATCTTCCACCAGTTTTGGGCGAACTTGTAGCAGGGGTGATTGTTGGCGTATCCGCTTTAAACCTGATCGTTTTTCCCGAAGGCGGACTGTCAGCTTCCAACTCAGGAATTATGACTGTTTTGCAGTCGATAAATTCTATGTCCCCTGCCGCCGTCACCAGCGTGTTTGAATCGCAGAGCGAAATCGTTTCTGTGCTGGCTGAATTGGGGGTGATTATTCTACTGTTTGAAATTGGTTTGGAGTCGGATATCAGACAACTCAAAGAAGTGGGAATTCAAGCCACCTTTGTCGCTGTTGTCGGCGTAGCAGTTCCCTTTGTTGCGGGTACTGCGGGCTTGATGATAATTTTTCACACGGCGGCGATTCCGGCAATTTTTGCAGGGGCTGCTTTGACAGCAACCAGCATCGGAATTACCTCGAAAGTTTTGTCTGAATTAGGACGGCTGAAATCCAAAGAAGGTCAAATCATTGTCGGGGCGGCAGTAATTGACGACGTGCTGGGAATTATTGTCTTGGCGGTAGTTGCCAGTTTAGCGAAAACAGGTGAAATTGATGTTGTTAATGTCATCTATTTAATCATTGGTGCAACTGCATTTTTGCTAGGTTCAATTCTGTTGGGCGGCATTTTTAATAAAACCTTTGCCGCAGTAGTTGATAAACTCAAAACTCGCGGTAATATCGTCATTCCGGCATTTATATTTGCTTTTTTCATGGCTTTTATCGGCAACGCAATTCATCTCGAAGCGATTTTGGGTGCCTTTGCGGCTGGTTTAGTGTTAGATGAAAGCGATGCCCGCAATGAGTTGGATGAGTTGATTAAACCCGTCGCTGATTTGTTTGTACCCATCTTTTTTGTGACGGTGGGAGCGCGCGCCGATTTGGGCGTTTTGAACCCAACAGTGCCGGATAATCGGGCGGGACTTTTGATTGCCGTGTTTTTGATTGTAGTGGCGATTTTTGGCAAGTTGATAACTGGTTGGGCGGTGTTTGGTCAGCCTGGAATCAATCGATTGGCGATCGGAGTTGGGATGATTCCTCGGGGCGAAGTTGGGTTAGTTTTTGCCGGTATCGGTTCGGCTAGCGGGGCTTTGGATAAGCCGCTGGAGGTTTCGATTATTATCATGGTAATTCTGACGACTTTTTTGGCTCCGCCTTTTCTACGGATTGCCTTTGGCGATACGGTAGAGCCTCCTGCTAGCGGGGAACCTTCCAGCGAGAAATTAGGTTTGTAGTGAGGATTTTAGTCCTAGCTGGTTCCCAGGCTGGAGCCTGGGAACCAGTTAAAGCACTATAATTGTGGAAAATACTTAATCTGGTATTTGCAGTTATGGTTCAAACAACGGAACATCTTTACATTGTCAGAGATCAGCAAATTTTGAGCGGTGAGCCGATCGTCAAGGGCACGCGGACATCTGTTAGGGCGATCGTTGAAACTTGGCGTATGGGCATTTCACCTGAAGAAATTCCCAATGGTTTACCTCACCTAACGCTGGCACAGGTATTCGATGCGTTGAGCTATTACAGCGACCATCAAGATGAGATTAACACATATATTGAACGCAACCGAATTCCTGATGATTTAATTGACCCGTTGGTGCGAGATTTATGAGTAATTTGTTCATTTGTTTGTACCTGGATGAGGATGTTAATGTATTAGTCGCAGATTTGTTGAAAGCGAGAGGCTTTGATGCTCTAACCGTAAGAGACGCAGGACAGCTTCAGGTAAGTGATGAAGAACAACTTGCTTACGCTGTCAGCCAAAGAAGGACGCTGGTTACGCACAACCGAAGCGACTTTGAAAAACTTATACAAGCTTATTTTGATACCTCACGAACGCACTACGGAGTAATTTTGGCTTTTCGTCGTCCACCCCAAGAAATAGCACAACGATTATTAGTAATTTTGAATCAAGTAACGGCGGATGAGATGGAAAATCAGGTTCGGTATATCTGATTGCTCAATCTGTAGGCTGTGCAACGCGATCGTCCTCGATTGCTACTCATTTTACTCGTTACGGTAGGCCTAGCGGCATATTTAGGAATGAAAATTTAATCACTTAAGCGATTGCTCGTTACTTTCGCTCTGCCTGGTAATGCAGGTGCGGAGGAAGAGCCTCCTTCTTTCTGGCAAGTTAAAAGAGAGAGGACTTTAGGAGGTGCTTAAGTTATTAAGTTTTCGATCCTTAGCAAGAAATCGGGTTTCTAGCAATGATGTAACAAATCTAACCTACAATTTATAAAAAAAAAATAAGGACACGGCACTGCCGCATCCCTACAGAAATTCACTCTATTTGCTATTACTTAACAAACAGCATTTCTTGATAAGTAGGCAGCGGCCACAAATCATCAGCCACTTCACCTTCCAAAGCATCAGCATACTCCCGAACCTCATCCATCAAAGGGCGAATTGTTTGCGAAGCGTACTGCATATGCTCGTCTGTTGTAGCAAAATCGTGCTTGCTCAAAGCATCACTCAACTTGCTCGCGGTATCCATCATTGACTTAACCAGAGCAGCTACTTTTTCGGCAGTTGCCTTTTCCAATTCAATGCCAATTTCTTTCAACTTATAAATCGTGTTAGAAAGATCGGACAAATAGCTCACCGCTGCCGGATAAATTATAGTTTTTGTCATGCTCAGTACCAGTTTTGCTTCGACTTCTATTGCCAGCAAATACTGCTCTGCATACACATCATAACGGCTTTCTAGTTCAACCGGAGTTAGAACACCTGTCTTTTCAAACAAGTCTTCAACGTATCCTTCCTTCAACGCCGACAAAGCATCTGCCGTAGTCCGCAAGTTGGCTAAACCCCGTTCTTCAACAGCCATTTTGTGCCATTTTTCCGAATAGCCGTTACCGCCAAATATCACTGCGCCGTGGTCGTCCATCACTTCTTTCAGAAGTGTTTGGATGGCAGCATTCAGTTCAGTTCCGTTAGCCAAATCGCTTTCTAATTTGTTAGCAACCCAATCCAAAGAATCTGCAAGAATTGTATTCATCGCCACCAGCGGGCCGGAAACAGATTGACTGGAACCTACGGCGCGGAATTCAAAGCGGTTTCCCGTAAAGGCAAAGGGCGAAGTCCGGTTTCTGTCGCCGGCATCTTTGATGAAGGTAGGCAGTGTTTCTACGCCTAAATTCATGATTCCGCCATTTTTAGAACCTTTAACTCCGCCCTTGCTAATTTGCTCGAAGATATCTTCTAATTGCGAACCCAAATAGACGGAGATAATTGCTGGTGGAGCTTCGTTGGCACCCAAACGGTGGTCGTTGCTGGCAGTTGCAACTACGGCACGCAATAAGGGGCCGTATTTGTGAACGCCGCGAATCACAGCGCCGCAGAATACCAGGAATTGTATGTTAGAGTGCGGTGTATCGCCGGGGTCTAATAAGTTGCCTTGGGTGGCGTTACCAACTGACCAGTTGACGTGTTTGCCGGAACCGTTGATTCCCGCGAAGGGCTTCTCGTGCAGCAAGCACATAAAACCGTGTTTCTTCGCTGTGTTGCGGAGAATTGTCATGGTTAATTGTTGGTGGTCGCTGGCGACGTTTGCTGCTTCAAAAACTGGTGCAATTTCAAACTGACCGGGTGCTACTTCGTTGTGGCGGGTTTTGGCAGGAATTCCCAGGCGGTACATTCTTTCTTCTACTTCTTGCATGAAGACTTGAACGCGCTCTGGGATAGCACCAAAATAGTGGTCGTCAAATTGCTGACCTTTGGCGGGAGCTTTGCCAAAGAGGGTGCGACCTGCTAGCAGCAAGTCTGGGCGGCTGTGGCCGAAGTTGGAATCTATAAGAAAGTATTCTTGTTCGCAACCGCAACTGGAATTTACGGGTGCAACTTCGGTGTTTCCTAACAGCTTTAAGACTCTGGTTGCTGCTTTGTTCATGGCGCTAATGGAGCGCAAAAGCGGGGTTTTCTTGTCTAGGGCTTCACCTGTCCAAGAGATGAAAACAGTGGGAATGCACAAAGTCATGCCGTTGTCTGTTTCCATGACATAGGCGGGGCTGGTGACATCCCAAGCTGTGTATCCGCGAGCGGCTTCGGTGGAACGAATGCCGCCGTTGGGAAAGGAGGAACCGTCGGGTTCGCCTTGTACTAAAAGTTTACCTGCAAATTCTGAGATGACGGAGCCGTCGCTTTGGAGTGAGATGAAACCGTCGTGTTTTTCGGCGGTGCTGTTGGTTAGCGGGAAGAATACGTGGGCGTAGTAAAGGGCTCCTTTGGAAATGGCCCAATCTTTCATTGCTACTGCAATTACATCAGCTACGGAAGGATCGAGGGTTTGCCCGGTTTGAATGGTATTTTTTACTGATTTGAAAATATTTTTGGGCAGTCTTGCTTGCATTTGGCTCAGACTAAAAACGTCTGTTGCCCACATATCTTCTAACCGCTTGAGAGGCTTGGATGGGGTCAGTTTGCGGTTGACGATTTGAGAAATTGCTTGAACGCGCGATTGGTTTCCACTCATGGTTATTTTTATTGGGATTAGGGGAGCAGTAGTTGTGAAAAATAGTGGTTAGGGCAAGTCTAACCGTTGATGAATCTGTTAGATTTACTAACATTTTTAGTCAAGGCTAACTTTTTGGAGAATGCCTTTTTTGGCAGGATATGAAGAATTAGATGAGCGAGGCGCAATAACTTCGCTTTCTGTGTTGCTGAGAATCCAGTGTTCGATAGATGCGGTGGGATTTCAGTTCTTAGCAATAAAATAGATGACAAGAGACTGTACTAACTTTAGTTAACATCATAGATGTGGTCGCTGCACAGATTTAGTAGCTCATTTTAACCCTGGTAAGCTCAAAAACTTTGTGCTAGTCAATTCCGATTAATTCTGGTCAAAACTACTTGTGGTTTTTAACGGTTCAACGATCGATAAATCGCAGCCCAGCAAACAACGCACTCGTTTATTGTTTTGGGGAATTATGGAGACTACACAACCTACACTTGGAGAGTGTAAGCAATCATTAACTTAATTAATGTAGCACAGGCTACAGAATGTTACTTTTTTTTGCGGAATGGTCGATCGCCCGATCGCGCGTAACCGCAAAAGTTGAGTTTGACAGGAGGCCTTTCTACTGAAACGGCGGGCGATCGCAGCAATTGTAGGGTGCGCCAGTAGTGGGTTATTCGGATTATTGAGAGTTGAAATTTGAGAACCGCTATAGCTGATCTGATGTCGGTTGAATTGCGCGCGATCGAACTTTGTCGCGTCGTGTGGGCGGGTTTATAGATATTGTGGGTTTGAGTCATCAATTTTTGGTTAACCAGCCCCTACAAGTATTGTGGCTAATTTACAGCAGGTATCAGCGATCGAATACACCTTACTTACTTTTGGCTTTCGCGGCCCTTGACTCCACCGTAAATCCGGGAATATCTGACAATTCTGTGGCGCTCAAACTGTACTGTTCGCAAACCAAACTTAAACGACTTCCGGTACTGTTAACGGCGTTGACAGAGTGAGTCAAATCTCCTTGAAAATAGATGAGTGAGTTGGCTTGTGGCTTAATCTGTCCGACTTGCTGTTTGTTGCGCCGCAGTATCAATTCTCCTCCTTGCAAGTTTGGCGGTACTTGTACGTACAAAACGCTGACGGCGGCGGGAGGTTCGACGGTTTTGCAGTACGATCGCAAAGATCGATCGATATGCGGATCGACACGGGAACCTTCACCCAGCAGCAGGGGATTGAGATAAAAAGCGTTGCATTCAGGGTTTAATGCTCTGTCTAGATAGGGTTTGAAGAATGGGAAGCGGCGCTCTACTTCCGCAATTTCGGAACGCTTAAACACCACCGAAAAGCCTTTTGTGCCAATGAAATCGCGGTTGAGGTTGTTGATTGCCAGATACGGGGATGCTAGAATTGAGCCTCGCAAGTCGTTGAGATAGTCGATCGAGAAAGCGTTAGGATGTTGGCTGTAATATTTCAAGGCGCTTAAAAATCATCAAAGTTTAACGGAAACAGCGGATAGGAATGCAGCAATCGCTGGTATTTGGGATTGTTTGGTTCCTCGCGCGGGATCTGTGGAAGTTAAAAATTATAGTCTATTCCAGGAGCGACTGTAAGATAATTATGCGTTTTTTTCGTTTTGGCTGTCTCGGTATTTTAGGCTTGTTAATTATCCTCTCGGTTGCGCCGCGAGAAATCATGAAATCGGGTATTCGCAGCGCTACTTGGAGTCCAAACGGCCAATATGCGATCGCCATTGTCAGACATCCGATGCTGTTTTCTATGCCTGGTGGGGGCAGCGATGCGCCTTGCGATGTATTTTTGTTCGATGCGTCTGGAAGGGAGTTGAAGAGTAAAAGTTTTGAGATGGTGCAACTTGTGTCTGCGGGCTGGCAGGGCGATATCGTTGAGGTTGGGATGTTCGATCGGTGGGAATTGCCCAAAATAGATAATATCAACATTCTGCTGTTTAGTGCGGCTTACACGGGCAATTTAGCGGAAGTCGAAAAGCTGCTGCAAAAAAATGCGGATGTTCATTTCAAGACTTATTTAAACCAAACACTGTTACACGCGGCTGCTTTTGGCGGGAATCAGACTATTGTACAGTTGTTTCTGCAAAAAGGATTGAATGTAAAGGATCTCGACAAAGCAGGACAAACTGTCTTGCACATGGCGGCTGCTGGAGGGGGTAGCGGGGTGATAGACTTATCGATCGCCAGCGGTGCAGATATGGAGGCGATCGATCGCAATCAACGCACGGCACTCAATATCGCAGCAGAAAGCGGTAATTTTGCAGCAATGAAAACCTTGATTAATCGAGGTGCTAATGTGAACGATGACAAAAATTTGTTTACAGTTATTAGCAGGTTTAAACCGGGAACAAAGAAACTAGAGATGGTTGAATTAATCCTGAGAAATAAAGCCCAAATTCCTAAAGGATTGCTGTATAGTGCCGTGTCTCGTGGAGATATTGAGACTGTGAAATTATTGATCGATCGCGGTGCTGATGTCAACGCTCCCGATTCTTACGACCATACTACTATATTAATGAGAATTGTTCAACCTAATACTGGTATTTCTGGGCTATTAAAACCTGAATTAGTGAAGTTGTTTCTTTCCAAGGGTGCGGATGTGAACGCTCGTAATAAGAATGGTGAGACGGCTTTAACCATTGCTGAAAAATCATCAACTTCGGAGATGGTTAAGTTACTCAAACAGCACGGCGCTAAAAATTAAGCGGTTTTCTGACCATCAAGATTTACATTAAAATTGAAAATAACAGCTAGTACAGGCTCTGAGAGAGCTACTGATTATCAGTTATCAACCCATGCCTTCCTCAGCGCTTGCGTCTTTAAATCCCAACCATAAGAGCACAATTTTTTCCATTTCCGTCATTTGCTCTGTTGTTAGACTTCCCAAATTTCGCAGCAGCTTGGCGTGAGGGATTGTAATAATGTTCTGCACATCAAATACTCCCGATCGCAAAAAGCGAGTTTTAATCTCTACCTCAAATCTCGATCGGCGCGAGCTTGTTGTATGTGGAATTATAGTCGCTAATGCACGGTCTATATCCCAAGCCGGAATACTAATTACTAGGCACGGTCTGACTTTCGCTACGTAACCTAGATCTACGAGCCCAACCTCTCCGCGATTAGGACTACTCATAAGCCGATTCTTCTCGATCTAACTCTAAAAAAATTTCTTCAGCATTCAGAACTAAATCATCGTCAGACAAAGGTGGCAAGTCTAAATGAATGACTCGTTTCAAAATTTCTAACGCCACTTCCAGCCGCTCTGAGTCTGGTAGGCGATCGAAGGTGTTTAGGAATTGTTGTACTAAAGCGGTCATAGTTATTTTCCTGAGACACGTTTTTAGTATAACACAAAATCTATCTGTTCGTTGCATTTACCATGACTGCTTATAACCTCAGAGAGAGCGCATTTTCTTTCTAAACTGCCATTATAGTTAGAAACCGCAATCTCAAACTACCCATGCCGCAATACTTCGGAAAACTCCAAACCACAGAACAGCCTTGGTCAACGATCGACTCCGTACAATCGATCGCTCGAACCGAGCGCACAATTCACTTCAACTGTACCAATTCCGCTCTCAAAATCAGTGTCCTCGCACCGAATTTAGTCCGAGTGCAAATGTTGCCAAACCCCCCCCAACCCCCCCTTAGTAAGGGGGGGCAAGAAATGGAATTCTCACCCCCCCTTGGTAAGGGGGGGCAGGAGCAAGAAATGGAATTCTCACCCCCCCTTGGCAAAGGGGGGCAGGAGCAAGAAATGGAATTCTCACCCCCCCTTGGTAAGGGGGGGCAGGGGGGGGTAAAAACTCGTAGCGTAGCGGGGCGTAAGCCATCGCACTCAGTAACTGTCCCCGACGAACAGTGGGAAATTGTACCCTTTGAAGTGCGAGAAACCGACGAAAAAATAGAAATTGAAACAGCACAAATAATAGTTTCTGTCACGCGATCGCCCGCTGCAATCGAATGCTTCGACAAATCGGGAAAACCCTTTGCTAGCGACTGCGATCGCAATATGGGATGGCGCGCCGGCGCAACCGCAGGCTGGAAGCGGATTGAAGCCGACGAACACTTCTACGGTTTCGGCCAGCGCACCGGCTTTCTCGACAAACTCTCCGAAGTCAAGACAAACTGGACAACCGACGCGCTAGACTACAATTCCCTCACCGACGAAATGTACCAGGCGATCGCATTTTACATCGCCCTAAGTCCCGATCGCGCTTACGGCATCTTTTTCAACACCACATTTTGGAGTCAGTTCGACATCGGCGCCGAAAAACCGGGAGTTTTGCGGATGGAAACCAGAGGCCCGGAACTCGACTACTACATCATTTACGGCCCGGAACCCGCCCAAATTCTCGCCACCTACACCCAGTTAACCGGTCGGATGCCACTCGCGCCAAAATGGGCGCTGGGATACCACCAGTGCCGCTGGAGCTACGAATCCGAGGACGTTGTGCGGGAGTTGGCCCAGGAATTTCGATCTCGCAGCATTCCCTGCGATGTCATCCACCTCGACATCGACTATATGCGCGGCTACCGCGTTTTCACCTGGAGCCCGAAGCGTTTCCCCGATCCCGCGAAACTGATCGCAGACTTGAAAGCAGCGGGTTTTAAGGTGGTGACGATTGTCGATCCCGGTGTCAAGTACGAACCGGAAGCAGATTATGAAATATTCGATCGCGGTGTGGAAAACGACTATTTCGTCCGTACCGCAGACGGAAAGCTTTTCCACGGCTACGTTTGGCCGGATAAATCGGTGTTTCCCGATTTCCTGCGGCCGGAGGTGCGCCAGTGGTGGGGCGAATTGCACAAAACCCTGACAGATATTGGGGTTGCGGGGATTTGGAACGACATGAACGAACCTGCGATCGCAGAACGTCCTTTTGGCGACGGCGGCGAACACATTTGGTTTCCGCTGGATGCGCCGCAGGGCCCGGATGACGATCGCGCGACTCACGCCGAAACGCACAATTTGTATGGGTTGATGATGGCGAAAGCTTGTGCGGAAGGGTTGCAAAAAGTGCGATCTGGCGATGGCTTACGCCCCGCTACGCTACGGTCTTTTGTGCTGACGCGATCGGGATTTGCGGGCGTACAGCGTTACTCTTCCGTGTGGATGGGCGACAATCAATCGCTGTGGGAGCACTTGGAAATGTCGCTACCGATGCTTTGCAACATGGGGCTTTCCGGCGTAGCGTTTGTCGGTTGCGACATCGGCGGTTTTGCGGGGAATGCAACGGCCGAAATGTTCGCCCGGTGGATGCAGGTGGGGATGCTGTATCCCTTGATGCGCGGTCATTCTGCCATGAGTACGGCGCAGCACGAACCGTGGGTTTTTGGATCTCGCACTGAACAAATTTGCCGCGAATACATCAATTTGCGCTATCAGTTGTTGCCTTACATTTACACGTTGTTTTGGGAAGCTGCAACGACGGGCACGCCGATTTTGCGACCGTTACTTTATCACTTTCCGCGCGATCGTACAACTTATCACCTTTACGATCAAGTATTGCTCGGCCCGTCGCTGATGGCTGCACCTGTTTACCGGCCTGGAGTTGAGCACCGCGCCGTGTATTTGCCGGAGGGTACTTGGTTTGATTGGTGGACGGGCGAATGCTATCAGGGCCCGACGCATATTTTGGCCGATGCGCCTTTGGAGAAAATGCCGCTTTACGTGCGCGGCGGGGGGATAATTGCGTTAGCGAAGCCCTCGGAGAGGATCGCACCTGTGAGGCAATTTGTCAGCGAACAACAGCTTGATTCATTGAAAATGCGAATTTGGCCCGGAACTGGTGAATGGACGCTTTATGAGGACGACGGAGACAGTTTTGAGTACAAAAAAGGTGTCTGGGCTACGACTAATTACCAGGTGTATTTTGAGGGTGAAAAAGTGATAGTTGAAATTGCGGCGCGGGAGGGAGAATTTGCGATTTCGGAACGTGAAGTTACTGTGGAAGTTGTTGGGGTTGGGGAACAGCAATTTAGGGATGATGGTGCGGTGCGGCGTTTGACATTTGGATAGTTTGGCATAAAGCGGTTTATGCTATGGTGGGATTCGTTTAGGGCGATCGCTCGTTCTGGCAGAGTTTGAGAGGTCAAGGGCGATCGTATCATGGAAAAGATGTGATATCAAATCCTCTCTTCATCGGAATGATGTTAACAGTTAACAGTTAACATCATTCCGATGCAACCGGAAAATATCTGAGCCTGTGATTCCCGCAAGCACGATTGGTAGCGCTTAGCCCGGAATCTAAAGCTAAAATTGATGAGGATCGAATTTAGTTTTATCCAGGGATTGTCTCGTTACGTTTTGAAATCGGTGACTATCAGTCCGTTGCTCTCAAAATCGTGGAAAATTGCGGGATTGAAAGTTTGAAAATTATCCGATCGCAACCATAACCTCTCTAGCATTACCGAAGAGTTGGCTTGTTCCCTCACTTTTATTATACTAAAACTAATTTTAGTATAATAAAAATCAAATCCGGTAATCTTATTTCACTGGAATAACATAAGATAGCAAAACCTCAACCTTTGTCCCTGAGCCACCAAATGATGCGATCTGGTCGATACGTCCAACAAATCGAAGGATACAGCGCCTTCATTCCAGCCCCACTCCCGCCAAAGCCACCGATTAAAATGGACGGCGCACTCAACCGCTTGCTTTCCGATGCCGATCGCGCTTTGGGAAGACTCGACGGCGCTACCTGTATTTTGCCCAATCCTGACCTATTTGTAGCGATGTACGTCCGTCAGGAAGCCGTTCTTAGCTCGCAAATTGAAGGGACGCAAAGCACCCTAGAGGACGTACTTCAATATGAAATTGATGTCAAAGGTCAAGAACGCTTTAAAGATGTGCAAGAGGTTGTTAACTACGTTAACGCCATGAACTACGGTTTAAAGCGGCTTCAAGAATTTCCACTTTGTCTGCGCTTGCTGCGAGAAATTCATGCAGAATTGCTCAAAGACGTGCGAGGAAGCGATCGCACGCCCGGAGAATTTCGGAAAAGTCAAAATTGGATTGGTCCTCAAGGATGTGACTTGGCTACTGCTGCTTTTGTACCTCCAACAGTGGCCCAAATGCACCAAAATCTAGATAATCTAGAAAATTTTTTGCACGATACCAATTCTTTACCTGTACTGATTCATTGCGGATTAGCTCACGCTCAATTTGAAACAATACACCCATTTTTAGATGGAAACGGACGAATTGGACGATTGTTAATTACTTTTTTGCTTTGTCAGCAAGGAATCCTGCAAAAGCCTTTGCTATACCTCAGTCATTATCTAAAATTTCACAGAATAGAGTATTACGATCGCCTGATGGCAATTCGCACTCATGGAGATTGGGAAGGATGGTTAAAGTTTTTTTTACAAGGTATTTTTGAAGTCAGCCAGTCAGCAACAGCAACAGCCCGTTCTATTCTCGAAATGCGCGAAAAACACCGCGAAATCATCGGTCAGCAAATTTCCAGCAGCAGTTATGGGCTGCGCTTACTAGAATTACTTTTCCAGCACCCGATTGTGAATATTCGTTTAGTAGAAAATGAACTGCAATGTACTTACGCAACCGCTGGTAAAATAGTCGATAAATTTGTAGAAATTGGTTTACTTCACGAAGTCACAGGTTGGCAACGCAACAGACTTTATCGTTACGAACCCTATCTCGATCTTTTTGAAAGCAGCTACACATTAATAAATCCAGAAAAATCCGATTCTCTACCATCAACTCAAAGTTAATCTTTTTCAAGATAGCAACAGTGATGCGATCGCCAAATACAATTAATCAAATCATCATCTATAATCTACCGTCCGGGGATTACTATACCCGACACCTACCCACAAATAATGCAACCCATCCAAATTACCACAGTCCAAGCTTTGCGGCGCAGCTTGGGCCTGATAATCAAAGCCGCACCAATAGAACTCCGCAATTTAATATTACTCAATATCATTCGCGGCGCGGCCCCATCTGCCGTGCTGTTCTTAAATAAATTAATCATTGACGAAGTATCTCGCCTGCTGTCGCAAACCCAAACAGCACAGCCCTTAGCTTTGATGCTTTCTCAGCCAATGTTGCTGTGGAGTATTGCCGGAGTCTTAATTCTTAAATTAGTTGGCGACTCCATCGATACAATGAGTTCCTTTACAGTAACATCTTTGCGCGATCGCCTTCAAGGCGCAGTTGAAGGAAAAGTCCTCGAAAAAGTTGCCAATTTCGACGATATCGCCCTGTTTGAAAACCCCGAACTCTTAAATATTGTAGAACTCGCAAAAACCGGAGTATCCAGAATACAGCAACTAGCATTCACCATCAGCATGACCATCACGGGAATTTTTATATTTATTCCATCTGTCAGCCTTGCTGCTGCTATAGCTTGGTGGGTGCCTCCGGTGATATTACTTTCATCAATTCCCTCAATTTACATCGAAAGAAAATATACTAAACTCATCTGGAGAGTTCAAAAAAAGCAAGCTAAAATTACTCGCGAAATGAACTTATCTGCGAGAGTATTGACTGGCGAAGAATACGCTAAAGAATTGCGTTTGTTTGGCTTGCAAGAACTTTGGCTCAAACGCTGGCAAGGTCAGTTCGTGCAGTTTTTTAGCGAGATGCAGGCAATTAGAAAAAAGGGAGCAATTGTTGTACTGCTGTGGTCTATTCTTAGTAGAATAGGAGTAGCTTTGCCCTTTGTTTATGTGGTAATCGGAGCTTTGGGAGGGCGCTATACTTTGGGAGATTTGGCGCTTTATTCTGGTTTGATTGTCCAAGTAGAAAACAGTTTAGAATTACTGATTAATAATTACACTAATTTGTACGATATTGCTCTCGGTGTGAGTCCGATTTTTCAACTGTTGGATATGAAACCAGAGTTGCAGTCTCCGCTTGGGGATGTAGCGTCTCGCCTGCCTAGTTTACCAGATGGCGGGCAAGATGACCGTGCCACACAAGATAAAATTGGTATCGAGATTAAGCATTTATCTTTTTGCTATCCCGGTAGCAGTAAAAACACAGTTACAGATATCAATTTAACCATTTATCCTGGTGAAATGCTAGTTTTTGTGGGTGAAAATGGCGCGGGTAAAACTACCCTTGGCAAATTGCTCGGCAGATTGTACGATCCGAGTGAAGGTACGATCGCCTGGAACGGCAAAGATTTGCGATCGTACTCCCTATCATACGTGCGATCGCGCATCGCCTATGTCATGCAAGATTACGCCCGTTTCCCCTCCACAGTGCGAGAAAACGTCGGTTTCGGCGACTTGCTTTCCCTGTCGGATGACACCGCCATTAATCAAGCAATTTCCGAATCAGGAATCTCCGCTAAAGTCAACAGTTTAGACAAAGGTTTAGAAACACCCTTGGGGAAACAATTAGAAGACGGTATCGACTTATCGGGAGGACAGTGGCAAAGAATTGCGATCGCCCGCGCCCTCATGCGGCTTTCTACAGCCGAAGTCCTAATTTTTGACGAACCAACCGCCGCCCTCGACCCCAAGACAGAACACGAAATTTACAGCATCTTCCGCCAAATCGCCGTCGGGAAAACAACGATTGTCATCAGTCACAGATTGGGATTGGCCAAAATTGCCGATCGCATCGCCGTGATGGAAAACGGTAAAATAGTAGAAATAGGAACCCACGACAAATTGATAGCAGCCAAGGGCATTTACTATTCAATGTTTACCCGTCAAGCTAGCAGCTATATTTAGAGTCAAACAAACAAAATTTCGGTAGGGGCGGGTTCACCAACTAGATCCAAGTCCAACAGACAATCTACATAAACCCGCCCCCACCAACCGACAGAAATACGATCGCACTTCCATCACTGCGTAGCGAGAAACCGGGTTTCTGCGACAATTTCCAGATGAATACCAGAGATATAGAAAGAAACCCGGTTTCTGAGATTCACTGCGTAGCGAGAAACCGGGTTTCTGCGACAATTTCCAGATAAATACCAGAGATATCGGAAGAAACCCGGTTTCTGAGATTCACTGCGTAGCGAGAAACCGGGTTTCTGCGACAATTTGCAGATGAGCATGAGAGATATAGAAAGAAACCCGGTTTCTGGGATTATTGTGCCTCCGAAAAGTCGTAGCGTAGCGGGGCGTAAGCCATCGCCAATTATCTCCCAGTCAGCGTATCAGCATAAGGATCTGGCAAAGCTTGCTGCCTCTCAAAAAGCGACAAAGAATCTCCAGTCAACGGTTCGCTAATCAAATTTTTTTTTACCCCATCCCCGCGCCTGTCGCGCTCTTGCAACTTCAGCAATTCCTCTTGATACACAGCAACAATTCGCCCCAAACTCACCACCAAATCATCCCAATTCTCATCTCCCACCAACTTCTCAGAAATCCCCTCAAATAACTCTCCAGCTTGCCTTTTTTGAACATACGCTTTCAAAAGCTTTCCCGACTTTTGCAAAACCGCCTGATAAATGTCCCCATCAGACCACCACAGTCCCTGTTGACTCAGCAGCCAAGTTAAAATATACTCGCGAGCGTGCTGTTCCTTCACCCAGGCAGCAAGATACTGCAAATCTTCCATAGTTACAAAAGTCTCCTAAATTTTCCTCAAAATGTGCGCTTGTTTGTATCTATCGTTACTGCGATCGGCACAATAGCGGCCTTAGCATCACCAGTCCTTGTCTTTAATATCCCTTAAATCTTAAAAAAACCCTACTGATTTACCAAACAGCAATTCTTACAATATAAAAATAAACCTAAACCTCCTCGGTCTATTGTCCAATACTTTAGTCCCCCGGAAAGCGGTATACCCCGCCTCGCTTTCCTCTATCTCAAATCAAACCTCAAGCGAAACTAGCGGGTTATTAGCATGACAAAGCAAAATTTTGGTTTAATCGGTTTAGCCGTAATGGGCGAAAACCTAGCCCTCAACGTCGAAAGCAGAGGCTTCTCGGTAGCTGTATACAACCGCACAACAGCTAAAACCGACGAATTCATGGCCAAACGCGCCCCCGGCAAAAACATAGTAGCCGCCAAGACTCTGACAGAATTCGTCGATATCCTAGAAACCCCGCGCAGAATCTTAGTCATGGTGCAAGCTGGGAAAGCCGTAGATGCGGTTATCGACCAGCTCAAACCCATGCTGTCACCGGGCGACATGATTATTGACGGCGGCAACTCCCTCTACGGCGACACCGAACGCCGCACCAAAGATTTAGAAGCAGCCGGACTGGGATTTGTCGGCATGGGCATCAGCGGCGGCGAAGAAGGCGCGCTCAACGGTGCTAGCCTGATGCCCGGCGGCACCCACGCCGCTTACGGCATCCTAGAGCCAATTCTCACAAAAATAGCAGCTCAAGTAGATGACGGCCCCTGCGTCACATTCATCGGCCCTGGCGGTGCCGGTCACTACGTGAAGATGGTGCACAACGGCATTGAGTACGGGGATATGCAGCTCATTGCCGAAGCCTACGATTTGCTCAAAAACGTGGCGGGACTCAACGGTCAGCAGTTGCAAGAAGTATTTGCCGAATGGAATACCACCGACGAACTCAACTCGTTTTTGATTGAAATTACCGCTAACATTTTCAAGTACATTGACCCCGAAACTAAGCAACCCTTAGTTGAGGTAATTATGGACGCAGCCGGTCAAAAAGGCACGGGCCGCTGGACTGTCATGAGTGCTTTGGAATTGGGCGTGAGCATTCCCACAATTATCGCTGCGGTGAATGCGAGAATCATGTCTTCTTACAAAGAAGAGCGCGTCAATGCTTCCCACGAACTGACGGGGCCTACCA
The DNA here is from genome assembly GCF_963890365.1 of Tychonema sp. LEGE 07196. Lineage (NCBI taxonomy): Bacteria > Bacillati > Cyanobacteriota > Cyanophyceae > Oscillatoriales > Microcoleaceae > Tychonema > Tychonema sp. LEGE 07196. The sequence goes on from NZ_CAWPRX010000104.1 coordinate 76,878, forward strand.
CCAAGTACGAAGGCGATACTAAGGAGTTTGTCAACAAAGTTCGAGATGCGCTTTACTGCTCGAAGATTTGTTCCTACGCCCAAGGCATGGCGCTGTTGAGCGCGGCCTCGAAGTCGTACAATTATCACTTGAGTTTGAGCGAAATTTCCCGAATTTGGAAAGGCGGCTGTATCATTCGGGCTGGATTTTTGGACAAGATTAAAACAGCTTTCAATGACGATCCGGCGCTGCCGAATTTGCTGTTAGCGCCGGAGTTCAAACAGACCATTCTCGATCGCCAAACAGCTTGGCGCGAGGTGTTGTCTACGGCTAGCCTGCTGGGGATTGCAGTACCGGCCTTCAGCGCGTCGCTGGACTACTTCGACAGCTACCGGCGCGCCAGATTACCGCAAAACCTGACGCAAGCTCAGCGTGATTATTTTGGGGCTCACACCTACGAGCGCACCGACAAACCGCGCGGTGAATTCTTCCACTCAGAGTGGACGCAGGCTGCTCAAGAGTCGCTGCAAACCGGCACTACAGACTAATTCGGTGTAGGGTGCGTCAGGCGCGCCTCATCCGTGTAGGGTGCGCCCGCGCACCTTACGAATTGAACCCGTATCAAAATACTTGACTGTACTGCAAGTCTGTAACAGATTTAACCCGGGAAACAGGCTCGCAGAGAAACACTCGCAGAGATGAACATTCAGCAACAAAAGTTATGTTAGGATGTAGATATTCAAACGCGAAAATTACTTGATCTCGATAGCCTTGGTTGTTGTCGCATACCCACACCGCCATCAGATTTTTACCAATAAAAGACTCACACCAAAATGGAGTATCTGCCACAGCAGGAACTGTAGCAGTTTCTAGTAATATCTCTACCTCGTCAGTATCAGAAATTGGCAGCAGCGTAATGGTTTTATCTTGAAAAACAAGTTGAACTTTATCTAGAAACAATAGATTGCCACCATCTTCTTTGTATTCAAGAACGGAAACTGCTGTCAGAGTTTGTCCTATGGGAAATTCATCTATTTCCATATTTATCACGACGCTTTTTCCTTGCTTGTTTAAGCATTTTAATTGCTTTTCTTGCCTCTTCATCTCCCTCTGTTGTCAGATTTGCTAATGCACCAACTGTGAGATTACAATAATCTGTTCGGAGTTCGGAAATCTGACCTTGACCGCCTCCACGTTGTCGAATGGCATCAGCAATAATCTCATCTTTCATGTTAACAAGATTGCCGATTATTTTGATGCCACCAAGCGTAAGTTTGACTCCCTCCTGTTCATCCATTCACATTACTTTCGTGATTTACTGTGCCCGATCATATTTTACACATTGAATTTTGCACCGTCAAATCTTGACTTTTTTGTAAAATACTTGAACTATACTGCCAACAGTAAGCCCGTAGGGTGCGTCAGGCGAAACCATCGCCAAAGTGAGAAAACATTCAGCCCGCTGGGCACCCTACAATAACTAAAAGTTAGTCAACTGTGAAAAACAGATACTGCGATTGCTTGGTTCCTCGCAATGACACAAAAAAGCGCTAACAATGGCGTATTGACATATAGAAGTTCTGCATCGCGAACTAATTACCTGAAATCCCAACAATTCAACTAGCACTCGCTCCCCAGGTATCAACTGTTTGCTGCAAACCTTCTCGGTAGCTTGCATAGCGCGGACTCCACCCAAATTGTTTGCGGAATAAATCGCTGTTGACAGTAGTAGAAAGCTTTAATAATTCGACTTGTTGAGGGGTGACAACTAACACCAGTGCCAGCGGTGTCAGCCACATGGGAATGTGTCCGGGTCGTTTTCTGCCCAGGGTGAAGGCAAATCGATCGATAAAATCAGCAAAAGACACCGGCACACCATCGACAACGTTAAAAATTGCACCTTTCGGTTGCTGTTGGGCTACCTGTACCAAGGCCGCCGCCGCATCCTCAAAATGCAGCCAGTTTCCCAGATTGCTGTCAGGCCCGGCAAAATAGGGACGGCCGAGTTTGAACGATTTGATGTAAAGTTTCAAGTCCTCAGATTGCGGCCCGTACAGGTATCCCATCCGCAATACACAAGTCGGAATCTGACTGTTTGTCACCTGATTTTCGGTGGCGATCGCCATTTTGAAAATTTCGTCATCTCCTGGTACGCTCAGCGGTGTGTTTTCTGTTGCTTCCTTGGTGTTACCGTACAAAAAAGTGTAGCTGGTGTGAATTAGCAACTTAATATTTGTGTCTTTTACCGCTGTCAGCAGTGCGCCAGTTGTTGTCGAAAGCGTTTGATCGAATCCTTTCCAATCTTGCCCGTCGCTGAGCAGGGTATTTGCTTTTTGCGGGGTGAGGTTGACAACCACATCTGGATTGGCGGCGAGAATCGCATCCCTGAGTTCCACACCGCTGGAATGGTCAGTTTCTACCGCAACTCCGCCGGCTGAATGCACGGCTGCTGCACCGTCTTTTTCCTGTGTCAATCCAGTTACTTTGTGTCCCTGCGCTACAAACTGCCGGACTGTTGCTTGTCCGAGTTCGGAGTCGGCGCTGGTAATAACAATGCTCAGCTTTATATCTGCCATCTGCTGGATCACCTATTTTTTCTGTTTCTACATACTTAGTATTTTTGCCACCTCAAAAGCGACTATCTCTTGGTAGAAAAAGTAGTGATTCGGATTTATGCAGGAGGGATGAGAAACCGGGTTTTTCGAGAAAATATTTAGTTGTAACCGGCAGTCAGGGTAAAAAAACCGGTTTCTGTGGTCTAGATGTGTCAGTCGCGGTTATTCTAAAGATTAAGTTACCAAAATTTTCTCTACAGCTTGCCCGATCGCCCGCCCAATCATGCTAGAAATTTCCAACACAGTATTTATTCCAGATCGCGAAATCGAGATTAGCGCGATTCGCTCCCAAGGCGCGGGCGGGCAAAATGTCAATAAGGTGGCGAGTGCTATTCACTTGCGCTTTGATATCCCAGCTTCCTCATTGCCCGATCGCTACAAGCAGCGTTTGTTGCAAATCAACGACGGGCGCATCACCTCCGAAGGTGTGATTGTCATCAAAGCGCAGGAACACCGCAGCCAGGAACAAAACCGGGAGGAGGCTTTGAGACGGCTGCAAGAACTGATTAAAAGTGCGATCGTCATCCCGAAAAGGCGCAAACCCAGCAAAGCGACTCGCTCCTCCCAGCGCAAGCGTCTTGACAGCAAAACCAAGCGGGGGCAGATTAAGGCTCTGAGAGGGAAAGTCACGGATTGAGGGATGAAAGGTCGATCGGGCTTTTTTACTTTTTATTGGTCAGGATTTTGTGGGCCTAAATCGTTGGGTAAATCGTTAAGCGTTTTTCCCAGAGCTTTGCAAAGGGCTTTCATTTAAGCAATAGTCAATTCGGGTTCGTCTAATCCTCGCTCCCACTTGCTAATGGCTTGCTGACTTAGGATTTTTGTGCGGGTTTTGTCGGGAATTTGTTTTGCTAAGGCCGATTGCGATAAACCCACAGCCTCCCGCCAGATTTGCAGTGCTGGTATATCTTTGGAATCTTGAGTTTGTTTATTTTGGGGCAGATCATAGCAAATTCACAGCCAAAGTTGTTGACAAATCGACGATCGAGATCGTGATTTAGCTGTGCTTGTTAGTTGTCGTTCGGCGAGGGCTCGCGACTTGGTAAGTCATCGGGAATTTCGGTTACGTCTAATCCTAAAAGCTCAAACATAGTTTTTAGAGAAACCTGGTACAGGTTAGCCATCGCAAGTATGTTTTCAGCATTAGGTAGAGCCTTGCCTAGTTCCCAGTCAGCTTGTCTTCGCTCGGAAATTCCGATTTTTTCTTTGACTTGAGGGCGTGTTAGTCCAGCTTGTTCTCTGAGTCGTCTCAATGGAGACTTCTCCTTTTCTTGTAAATCTTCTTCAATCATAGGACGAAATATTCATGATGTCAACGTCTTGACAAACAGTTTAATAAGACGTAAACTTCATGTTGGTAGGCAAAACAAAGGCGGCCGAGCGAGCCGAACATTCAAAACGTGCAGGTTTGAATAACCGCCTTATTTGCAGTGTCTGTCAATTGTGCTTGCATACCCAAGCTGATTTTTGGAGGTTGGGCGCATACCTCAAGCCTGATACATTTACGCGACAGTTACCCGGCAATTACCGGACAAAGTAACGAGAGCACTATCACCCTCATAGGAGATAGAGGCGGTATCCCGCAAAGCTTTCAGTAGAATACCAAAAGCACCATTGTAATCCCGTGGGATTGAGTAGCCACACTCAGGGCAAGTAAACACTTTAGGACCACCTAACTTTTGATGTACGTGACCGCAATGAGTACAAGTTTTAGATGTGTACTCTTCAGTGACATCAATCACGCTGACGTTTCTGATATTTGCCTGATGTTTGATGGTTTGTTTGAATCTATAATGTGCCCATGTCAACATGGCTCTAGCAGTTTTTGAACGAATCTTTCTTCGTGCCTTGGCTACCATTTGGGAAGACTCAAAAGTAGGAAGAAATATGATTCGATAGTTGCTAGTTAAATAGCAAGCGGTTTGTTTCTGGCATTCGTCTACTAAATTCCGAATCCGTATTCTCATCCGATGAGCCGCTTGTCTCATCCGTTTTTTGCACCGTTTCTCGGCTTGAGATATTCGGCTCATTAAGTTATCTAAGTGTTGACAGAGACGAGCTATTCGTCCCATGTCACCACCTCCAAACTCAAGGAATTTATTGCCATCAAATCCGGTCATAAATGTTCTTACGCCGGGATCTAATGCAATAATTCCCGTCGCCTCCGCAGGCTGCAAAGTAACTGGCAGAGGAAACACCCCAAACCAACGACCCTTGCAGTAGACTAACTGAGTACCTCGCTCGCACTCAGGAATTACCTCAGAAGTATGATAGGTTAATCCTTTGGTTAAGGAAGGATACCAAGTGCCTTTGCTGAAATTTGAATCGTTAAATTTGATGGTTTGAGAGTAATCTCTGATGCTACGGAATTTGGCGTCTGAACTTGCCTTAAATGCTCGGTGAGCATCAAAGATAGCATTCTGTCTGATATGACAAGGCGTTTCTTTTACCCATTCTGGTAAATCGCCTCGCATCACACAGTTTCGTAATTCC
>NZ_CAWPRX010000105.1:0-1649 GCF_963890365.1 Tychonema sp. LEGE 07196
GTAGAAAATTTATCCTTCCTTCCCCTTCCCCTTCCCCCTCCCCTTCTTAAGTACGAGATGCTAATTTTCTAGCAGCAGACAAAAGAAGGCGAAGGCACTCGTCAATTTCTTGGCAGAGGACATCACTATCTTGTTGATTGATATAGCCAAGCTCAGTGGCTATCCATACATGGGTATCAACTTCTCGCAATGAGCCTTCAGCTATGTGTAAAAATCGGACATAATCAGTTGTTGTATTGCGTCCATAGCCTTCAGCAATGTTGGCAGGTACAGAAACCGCAGCTCGACGAAGCTGATTAGTAAGACCATACAGTTCCTCCTTGGGAAATTTTTTGGTAATCTCGTAACACTTCACAGCTAACTTGGCTGTTCTTTGCCAAATAAATTGTTCGCGATGTGATGACATAATTAATCTCCTTAAATTAAAGGGTAGAGAGTTGAGGAATCAAAGGCTAGAAGTTTTTACAAATTTTATGATAATCTAAGCCCAGAAAAATCTATCACAATTTCCTTCCCCTTCCCCTTCCCCTTCCCCTTCCCCTAGATCAGTTTTCCGGCAATAACGCCGATCGCGTTACTGGCAATATCTGTAAGCTGTTTGGTGCTATTGGCGATCGCACTATACAAAGCAGTTCCTCCACCCTTGGCAATTAACACGGCAAGAACTGGAGAAAACACAGCTAAAAAGAATAAAAAGGCGATATCTGTAACTAACTCTGCATCGGATTTGACAATCACTACAGCGACTAAGCCAACGACGATGTTGTACCCCAATTGCACTCCAAATAAGGACATAAACCCTATTAACCAAGCCCAGATAGGTTTTCCTTGCAGCGGCAGCAGCGACAAGCCCATTGCAATCGGTCCGAATAGAGCTGTTAGCAACAATGCTGCTTCTAAAATATTGACAAATGCCCACTGTACTGCTCTAAGAATTAAGCGAATGATGGGCAAGACAGTAGACCGAAAAACTTGTCCTGCAAAATCGCCATTTCCTATATCCTGAAGATTGGCAACATTGCCTAAATTTTCGACAAATCGCTGCAAGCTTTTGAGAGGTCCTCCATTTTGCTGTTCGGCTGCCTGGAGGATTTGTTGAGCGGGCTGTTTTTTGCTGTTCCAACATTCCACTAAAGCTGATCCAACTTTGCCCTGACATTCGCTGTAGAGTTTTTCGATTTCTTCTTTGCCAGCACTGGTGAGGTTAACGTCGCTCAGGGCAGTTCTGAAGGTCATTTCTCCGACTTGAATTTTCATAATTTCTTGAACTTGAGTGCTGCCTACAGCTTTGATGAATTTGACGCTTTCAGCTAAGACTTTACCGTTGTTACTGAGAAATACTACAATCACAAGCGGCCAGATAAACATGGCTACTAACTCTGACCAAGACTGTTTTTCGATGATTTCTTTGCCAGTGGTGACAGCGAGGTAAGTAACAGACATTCCGGCCAGAATTAGTCCTAGTTTGACTAAGGCAATCCAGAGAGAGGATTCTTGAGTGTTGAAGGTGTTAAACCAAACTAAATTCCACGATTCGACGGTTTTTTGAGAGACTTCTATGGCGTCAGATAGAGTGTCCAGGGCTTGTCCTGCTGTGCTAGTTTGGGCGATTAGTTGTGTCAGCATTTTTGGAAGGGGAGGGGGAAGGG
>NZ_CAWPRX010000106.1:0-9341 GCF_963890365.1 Tychonema sp. LEGE 07196
AAAAACTCTTTCATTCTCCAAAAAACTCTCCAATCATATTGGGGCTATTTGGTATTTTATTCATGAGTATAACGCCAGTTTATCTATCAATTAAAACCCTTGATTTTCCTTGCTATGCAGGACTACCAAAAATTGCTACTACTATCCTTTACTTGTAGTTCTTAGTATTCTTCAAAATTGCAGCCTTTCTCAAGCAGGTCAAACAATTCTTGACTGGATAAAATCTGTCTATTGTACCCGTTCATGTTATCAGTAATGCAGGGCCATTTTGCAGCCAACTTAGCAGCCAATTCATAAGCAAAACGCCTGCTACCTTCTGCTTTAGATATCTCTAATACAATAAATGTCTTGGGTTCACCCACAAGTTTTTCTGTAGTAGCTTTTAATTCCGATGGTTCTAATTCATTGTTGTTGCCAAGGGCAATCCAAATATATAATTCTTCCCTTACCAGATATGCAAAGAAAGGATTTCCCGGCTTTTCAACAATATGTGCATCTACTGTCCGCAAAAAAGATATTAACTCATCTTTTCTGATATCGTATCTGGAAACAACTACTAGACCATTTGACATTGTTAATTCTCGTTATCGCAGATTTGTTACGTAATCCAAAAGTCCTTGCTCAGTCCGAAAGACTCGCACTCCAGGGGGAAGATTGGCTTGTGCTAGCTCTGTGTAATTTGGGGCAAACAAAATTACTGGCTTGTTGCTAGGATTTAGAAGTCGATCGGTTTGTAATTTTGCAATTTGACCCGCTTTCTGTCCTGTTTGCATAGTAACCTCTATAATAGCATTACTGGTTTCTACATCAACATCTCCAACTGGAAGTTTATTGGCTCCTTTTTCTATTCTCCCATAACTGATTAAATCGTGTCTGAGCAGGTTAGCAATGCGAGCCTCTAGTTTAGTACCTCCATTGGCTGATGCTAAATTATTTTGAATAGCCGCATCAAACCGAGTTGCCCAACGTCCTTGTTCAGCTAGTTTTAGTCTGATGCTTCTAAAGGCTACACCTACCAATTCTTGTCCGGCTAGACTTGCAAAGCGTTCAAAGTGAGTAGCAGCTTTATTTAACCCAGCGTGATTTTTGGCATTAAAGGCAGTAAAAATATATGAAAATAATTCTTTTACCGCTTCCAGAGCAATTCCTACCCTGCTAAGACCATATATGATGGTAGCAATTTCACCCAGTCCACTCACACTTAAGGCTGCTAAAACACCTAATGTAGCAAGTAATTGTGCCCAAAACTCCCATCGCATTATTGTACTTAGAGCATCTCCGGGTAGCTTAGCAAGTCCTCGCCGTGCTGCTTCAATCAACTTTTTATCAAAAGACCACCCGTTAACTTCATCGGGTGGTAAATTATTAGCAATACCACCAAACAAATTATCAGGTAAATCATCATTCCCACTCCCACCCGAAAGCCAATCAAAACCACTACTACCAAAAACCTCTTTAAACTGAGGCTCTTTAATCTGAATAAAAGTCGGTGCCCAAATATCATCACTAGGCTTCGGAGGCTTCACCAAATCCACTGGCACATCCAAACTCTTCGGAGCCTTATTCAACCGCGGCGCATCCCCAAATGAAGGCACATCATTAACCTGCGGAGTGGTTTTCTTCGGGTCAAATCCTCCCCTTTTTGACTCAGACTCACTCGGCAAATACTTGCCATCTTTCCAAGTAGACTTCGACCAACTCTCACTCCAATCATTCCGACCATCATCCCAGACTGTCAGAAAGAATTATTAATCCAGATTTACTGATGTTTTTATCATCAAATACCCAAATGCAAAATAAAGAATTCACCTTCAATCACCCGCTCGGCATAATTGAGCAAAATTCGCAGCTTTTCAAGCAGTAAGTCTCGCTCAACTTCGATAGTGTGAACTTTGGGTGGACTTGAAACAGTTCTGTCAGCTTCTATAATTATCCCCCCATAAAGCTGAAATCTATCAGGAGCTTTTGAAAATAAGCGATACCATGACTCGAATACATGATAAAACATTTCACCATTTTCTTGATGAATAATTGTAATACCATAAAGCGATAATCCGTTGGTCTTCTTTTTATATGGAACTGAAAGATGAGTACACGGTATCCACATTAGAGTATCATTCATGTACCGCATTATATCATCGTGAATACTGACTTCAAACTCCCTTCCGTAATAATTCATGCACTGTGTATAACTCACTTCTCCTTTTTTTAAGCAAAAAAATCTATGTTCTAGTGCCATATTGGAACAAGCCTCATTATCATGTGAAAAATTGATTTAATCAACGGTGCCAAACGTTACCAAAAGAGATTATACCATATCTTCCCTGACCTAAATCTACTAAATCAATATATCTGCCTCCTGATTCATACCTCGAAACATTTGGTGTGGCTCCACTTATAGGACGTCCTTGGATTCTTCTGTCATTCAGAACTACTTGTTTAAACTCTTCTGCTAGCTGAATATATTCCTCTACATTCTTTGCACCTACCTCAGCACCATGATTCTTAAAATGTTGTTTTACAGAAATTTCTGGTGTTGCAGAACCACCTTGATGCCATGAACGAGTATTGACATAATCATAGGCGGGATTACTGTCTCCTAAAAATTCTTCCAAATCCTCATCAGAAACATCATCCCAAGGATTATTACCAGAGTTAATTTGGAGAACCTGAACAATCAGATTAGAGAGATCCTGGACACTAACTCCCACTACACTGAGTCCATGTGCTAGCGCTCCCAATCCTGTGGCAACCAGTGCGGGGTTTCCAGTCAAACCACCTCCAATACTACCACCAGCTCCCAACACAATTTCCGCTATTCCTTGCAAAATTCCGATTAAATCAGCAGTACCTCTTCCTGCTTGAGCTGCTTTACTCTTTTGTAAGAGTTTTTCCAGTTTGTCTCGTGCTTGTGCCCCTCCCGGTATCAGAAGGTCAGTGAAAGGTTGAAGTAAAGCTCCATTATTCTTGAGATAGTAATAAAGAAGCCCACCTAAAAATTCTAGAACAGCTTGCTTGCCTTGTTGAGATAGCTCTAACAACCTTTTGATAAATCTACGCAACTTTGCCAAAAATTTGTCCCAAGGGCTGTCTTTTTTAGGGCTATTTATATTAAAATAGCCATCTCCATTAATTACCTTCTCTGACTCAAGCTCTTTAACAGTACGACGCGGTGGTGCCCAAATATCATCACTAGGCTTCGGAGGCTTCACCAAATCCACTGGCGCATCCAAACTCTTCGGAGCCTTAATCAACCGCGGCGCATCCCCAAAATTCGGCAAATCATTCACCTGCGTCCCTGTCCCCTTCGGGTCAAATCCTCCCCTTTTTGACTCAGATTCACTCGGCAAATACTTGCCATCTTTCCAACTAGACTTCGACCAACTTTCACTCCAATCATTCCGACCATCATCCCATACAGTCCCGCTGCGATACCAACTCCAACTGCTGCCACTACTCGTATAAATACCCCCTTTAGTTCCCGATTCTGACTCGTTACCGCTGAGAGTTTTCGTCCAACTGTAACCCCCATTAAAATAAGACTTGCTGTAACTAGAACTCCAACTAGAATACTTGGCAACTGAACTAACTAAACCTTTACTATCGTAATTGTTTTCGCTCGACCATTTCTCGTAACTCGAACTACCATTTTCAGTTTTGCGACCATCTTTATAAGTGGTGACTGTCTGTGAATTCCGAGTCCGGGAGGTATCGCTACTGTTAGACGAGTTGGAGTTGCCGCCCTCGGTGCTGCTGTTACTTTTGGTATTAGTTATTGTCGATTCGTCGCTGGTACTTTGAGTCGTGTAAGCATCAACTTTATACTCGTTCTCCCACTGAGCATTATTCTCGGAGTAATTTGATTGCTCGTTTTGAGAACTAGGTTTTCCTGAACTGTTGCTGCTGGAAAATTTCGACTTGCTGACGGAATAAGTATCTTGATTTTGACTGCTAGTGTGCGGCCCGTCTTTGTAATTTTGCGTGTTATTTCCCTGAGTTACCGAGTAATTATTGTTGCGATTGTTTAGCCAATAATTAGTGCCGTTGCTGCTGTTGGTTTGTTGAGATTGATTGACGGTGTAATTGTCTTGATTGGTGGTACTTTTTGATTTGCCATCATCGTAACTGCTGTTAGCATTACTGTTCCATTCAGAATAACTATCTTGGGTGTTGCTGTTGACGGCTTTGCCATCGGTTGTAGAGTTATCCCAGATTGAGTTAATTACAGAATAGTTGTCGCTGCTGTTATTAGTTTTGGAGAAACCGCTGGTATTGTTGCTTTGAGAATCAGATTTGCTAACTGTGGTTTCTTCGCCACTGTGGGTATTATTATAACTGCTACTGTTGCTGCTATTCGTCCAATCGGCTTTCCCTTGAACTTGAGTTGAACTGTTATGGACGGAACTGCCGGTGCTGCTAGTATAGCGAATGTTTGAAGTTGATTTGGAACCCCAATCATCTTGGCGGTTGCCGTTAACTATGCTCAGGTTCGTACCGTATTGGCTGTCGGATTGAGACTTGCTGTTTCGATAACTTTCTGAAGCATCGTTTCTGGTATAGGCGGGAGTGGTATAGTTGTAAGAACTGCGGGATTTTTGATTGGATGAACTTTGGTCGGCGCTAGTACCTTCGTATTTAACTCGGCTGTAGTTTTGCTGCGATTGATTTTTGTTTTCTGTTGAGTTTTGGGAAAAGTTTTTGGTGGTGTAGGTATCCGTATTTGTGCTGCTATCGCTTGTGGATTCGTTAAAATAGTTGCCCTTGCTGTTGGTTTCGACAGCACTTTGATCCCAGCTTGATTCTGTGTTTGAGAAGTTGCTATTAGTTTGAGAGTTGGTAATCGCTGTGCCGTTGGAACTACTGGTAGAGGTAGTTGTGTATGGCGCTAATTCTGTGGTATAAGAGCTAGTGCCTTCGTTGCTGTTTCCAGTTGAGGTACTGGTAGTTTTTGGCGTGCCGGGGGCTGTGGTTGCAGTTGCTCTTTCTGAGGGTTTGGCTGCGGTAGAATTGGCAGAGTTGTCAGTATTTGCACCAGCATCAATTAAGGGTTTTGTCAATAGTTTGGCTGCTGCCAATACGGGAATTGTGGGGAGGGTTTCTGCTGCTGTAGCAATGGCTAATTCTGCGTCGAGAATTCCGTATCCTGTCCTTTCGTCCCATTCGGGTACGTCAATGTCTGTTGCTGTTTTCAGGAGGAGGTTTTTGATTTGTTGGCGGCTTAGGGATGGGTTGGCTGCCCACATTTTCGAGATGGTATTTGTGACGAAAGCGGCGGCGATTGATGTGCCTTTTTTGGTGGCGGTTGTTGAAGTTTCTGCTGTTTGTGCAGTGCTGGTTGGTGCTAGGATATCTAAACCGCCTCCGTAGCTGGAATAGGCGGCGCGGTTGTTGTTTTCGGATGCGCCGACGGTGATGATGTTGTCGAATTCTGTGGAGGCTTGTCCGAGTGCGGATAGGAGAGTTCCTTCGTTACCGGCGGCTGCTACAATCAGGATGTTGTTTTCCTGAGCGTATTTAAGTGCTGATTGTTCTTCTGCTGTCAGTTTGTGCCGCGTGGTTTGCGTGCCGTCGGGATTGATTTGGGTTAAGTCGAAGCTGAGGTTGACGACGGCGTTGGGTTGTTTTGCAGCAATGGCGCTGTCTACAAATTCTATCAGGGATTGATGCCAGTTGCCGCTACCGGTTGCTCTTCCCAACCAAATAGTAGGAGATTGTTTTGTATCGCTTTGATTGTGGGAGTCGCTGATAATTCCTAAAATTGTGTCGCCGTGTTGGTTTCCTTCCTTTGGTTGAAGTAGGGGATTATTGTCGCCGTCGATTACATCTTTTCCTAGGATAATTTGGCTGTAATCGATGTTAGGATTGTCGGCTGTGAAGCCCGTGTCGATAATACCGATAAATGGTTGGTTTTGTTGGGAAGAATTAGGGATTGTTTCTCTAGGAATTACTGACGGCCCAGAAACCGGGTTTTTTACGGAATCTGTTGGTAACAACGAAGTATTTTCGTCAAAAAACCCGGTTTCTTTAGTCTGAGTGCGTAATTCCTGTTGGAGTTGGGTTTCCGTGTGGGTGACTGCGTATTCGTTGATGTTTGTTTCGGAGTTGCTGTCTGTTGCAGTTGCGATTTCGGAGTCGGCGATGATATTGTGTGAGTTGTCTGGCTGATTGTTTTTGTCGGATGATATTTCGGGAGTAATTGTGCTGTTTTCGGAGTCAAAGTTGGGGTTTACATATTCGTCAGTGGTTGTTGGCGACTGATTGTCGCTGTCGGCGATAAGATTTTCCGATTGTTGCGAGTGATGGTTTGGCGTGACAGCGATTTCGGGAATAATAGTTTGGTTGTCGGCAACTATATATTCTGGATATTGTGATGCGGGTGGTTGATAGTTTTGGATGGATGCTGTGGAGGAAATGTTAGGGAATTGTTGGGCGAGTATGCTGTTGAGAGTTTCCGACAGTGTGGAAATTTCATCGTCTGAAAGTAGCGGTAAATTGTCAGCAGTTTCGCCGGCATTTTCGAGGCTGTCGATAAGAGTTGGGGAGGTGTTTTCAATTTCCCCAGTGAGAATGTCTGTGGATTCTGTGGGTATTGTCGCTATTTCTGGTTGGATAAAGACGGGTTTTTCAATTGTGTCACCTGTGATTTCGTCGATTTCTGTCTCAACAGGATTTGTCTCGGAGTTGGAAATTTCCGAAACAGTCGGATTTTTGGTTTCTGTCGCTGGGGAATTTTCAGGTTTTGTGTCGGAGTTGGGAATTTCCGAAACAGTCGGATTTTTGGTTTCTGTCGCTGGGGAATTTTCAGGTTTTGTGTCGGAGTTGGGAATTTCCGAAACAGTCGGGTTTTTGTCTTCAACTGCGGGAGATTTTTCAGGTTTTGTCTCAGTCGAATTTGTCTCGGAATTGGGAATTTCCGAAACAGTCGGGTTTTTGTCTTCAACTACCGGGGAATTTTCGGGTTTTGTCTCAGTCGAATTTGTCTCGGAATTGGGAATTTCTGAAACAGTGGGATTTTTGGTTTCTGTCGCTGGGGAATTTTCAGGTTTTGTCTCAGTCGAATTTGTCTCGGAATTGGGAATTTCCGAAACAGTCGGATTTTTGGTTTCAACTACCGGGGAATTTTCAGGTTTTGTGTCGGAATTGGGAATTTCTGAAACAGTCGGATTTTTGTCTTCAACTGCGGGAGATGTTTCGAGTTTTGTCTCAGTCGAATTTGTATCGGAGTTGGGAATTTCGGAAACAGTCGGATTTTTGTCTTCAACTGCGGGAGATTTTTCAGGTTTTGTATCGGAGTTGGGAATTTCCGAAACAGTCGGGTTTTTGTCTTCAACTACCGGGGAATTTTCAGGTTTTGTTTCAGCCGGATTTGTCTCGGAATTGGGAATTTCCGAAACAGTCGGACTTTTGTCTTCAACTGCGGGAGATTTTTCAGGTTTTGTCTCTGTCGGATTTGTTGTAGAAGTTGTATCGGTTTTTTTGTCGTCGTCTAATTTAGTCTCAGTTTTGGGCGCAACGTAAGCTATCAATTCTTTACCTTTCTCTGATGTACCCCAATCGGAATTTTTGGCAATTACATCATCTATTAAAATGACTTTAGGGGTTGCACCTTTGAGGGAAAATATGATATCATTGTAATCAGCATCGCTTCCTTCGCTTATCCCCATATCTTCCATGACAAATATATTGCCGCCATTCACAACACTGGCAATTTGTCCTGGTTGAAAGGCATCGCTGGAATTAGCTGTCGCCATTGAGAATAAGGGTTTTTTGTCGCCACCAATTCCTGGATTGTCGTATACTTCTTGTATTTTACCGTTGGGAATTAGGATGATACCGAATTCGTCTCCGGGAGTCATTGCGAAGGTTTTTATGCCTCGGTATTCTCCGATATTTAAGTTGTTTTCTCCCTCGAAACTAGAAAATTTCGCTGCTTCTGTACTGTCGGAAATTGCGATGTAACCGAGTGAGGAGTTGCTTAAAGCGCGTCTGGCTGCTTCTAGTATAAATTCTTCGGAATCAGGAACAAATTCCTGCATTCCTTTGAGGCTGATAATTGCTAGTTCTCCTTGATACCAGCCTCCATCTGATAGGTAATCTATGGTAATTTTACCAGTTTCGTCTGCTTGGAAAATGCCGGAGTCGAAAGTGATTTTATTTGGAATTGCTGGCTTGGCTGTATCGCCTGTAATTGGGTCGGTTTGAGTTGTGGATGTTTGCGGTTTTTCTGGGATGCTGTTGGTTGTTGGTGTTGAATCTTTGTTGAGGATGAAGCCGTCTATCTCTGCCTGTTTAGCAGGTGTTTCTGGGCTTTTATCGAGGATTTGGTGATTTTCTGGTAATAGTTCAATGCTGGAGTTTTTGGAGGATATTTCGTTAGTTATTAGGGGATTTTTTTGGGGTGGGAGAGTAGTTTCTTGTAGAATTAGCTAGCGGCAATTTTTCTGTAATGTCGGGAATGATGGAAATATTGGTGGTTAGTGGGAGGGTAGATGTTTCGATTGGTGACATGATTTTTAGTGGTTTTTTTGATGGTGAAAATGACTAAAATGTGCAGAATTTGAGGATGTTAAGTTTAAAAAAGTCGCAAGCAAACGAGTCCACAGGATGATGGAGCTTTTTTGTTAATGCAGGTCTGATATTGACAGGTTTTAACCTGCCCACGTGGCGGACAAAGGTTTGATTCGATCGCAATAAATGAGTTTTTTTATTGCTGTTGTGAACTTTAGATTTGAGAATATCAGTAATTTTTATTAAAGCCAAGGGGTTTTCAGAGTTTTTAAGTAAACTTTATGGAAACTTTAAAAAAGTGCAGCAGCGTATCTATTCCACAGCAAATCGCCCTTTGATAGCAAAGAGGTAATAAAAGTCGATGTTTACCACAAATTAAAAAAATGTCAAGCTAAATTAACTAAGTCGAGACTTGCGATCCCTGGGTGTCGATCGCGATCGCCCTTACCTCAGCTTTCACCCCAAATTCCATCCCAGCAGCCGCCATCTTTTTCTTAACCGCTTCAGCATTAGTAACATCCGTTAATGTATTGTGGAACCCATTTGACATCTTTTCTTGAAAAATAAGGCGGATAAACAAGCCGTCTGGCGATCGCTCAACAGCCACAAGACAAAAGATGGTGCCGTTGGGGCGACAAAAAAGCTGAAATCCATCTGATATCCGGCTTTTTGCAACGGCAATATATCTTAAATAGACTCTATAGGTGCTGGGGGGGTGACAAAGAGGTCTACGAGATAGACTGTATAAGGGTTGCAGCCCGCATACCTTGTTGATAAAAGCGGCGTTTAGAAGGACTTAACTTCATTAACTGTTCCACATCGAAAGAATATTG
>NZ_CAWPRX010000107.1:0-9242 GCF_963890365.1 Tychonema sp. LEGE 07196
CCCTAACCCCCCCTTATCAAGGGGGGGGACAATCAGAACCCCCCTTATTAAGGGGGGCAGGGGGGATCTCAACCGATGACAGCCCAGAACAAATAGAACTCATCCTCTCTGGGTTGGTGGTGAAAGAGCAAAGTTTACTGAAAGTAAAAAACCGCATTTACGAACAAGTTTTTAACCTAAAATGGGTAGACAAACAATTAGGACAACTGCGGCCTTATTCTCAAACCTTTGATGCGTGGGTGACATCCAAGCAGCAAGATTTATCGCGGCTGTTGCGGGGACAAGCTTTGAAAGATGCTCAAAGTTGGGCGCATCTTAAAAGTTTGAGCGATTTAGACTATCAATTTTTAGCCGCTTCTGAAGAAATAGATCGGCGCGAAGTACAACAAGCATTAGAAGCAGAACGCACTCAAGAAATTGAAGCAAGACTAGCCGAAAAACAAAAAAGATTAATTCAAGAAACCACAGCATCCAAACAACAAAGAATCTTATTGTTTGCAGTCAGTATGGCATTACTGCTGGCCTGCGGGTTGGGACTCGCAACATTTTTTCAATATCGCAAAGCAACAGCAAGCGAACGGCAAGCGCGGGTGAGCGAAATTCAAGCGCTGACATCTTCTTCTGACGCACTGTTTGCTTCTAATCGCAAGTTGGATGCGCTGATTGAAGCGATTAAAGCAAAACGAAAAGTGCAAAAACTAGGTGGGGTAGGTGCCGATACCGCTGGTCGAGTTGACAATGTACTGAGACAAGCTGTTTACGAAGCAGATGAATACAACCGTTTATCGGGGCATAAAGCGGCTGTTCTCGGAGTTGACATTAGTCCTGACAGTGAGTTTATTGCCTCGGCAAGTGTGGATAAAACTATCAAACTGTGGCGGCGCGACGGAAGGGAAATCGCAACGCTCAAAGGTCATCAGGCGATCGTCCGATCGGTCAAATTTAGCCCGGACGGTCAGTTTATTGCTTCTGGAAGTGATGATGGGACTGTAAAACTTTGGCAGCGAAACGGCACTTTGTTGAAAACTTTTCAGGGTCATACTGCTAGTATCTGGACAGTGGCGTTTAGTCCCGACGGTCAAACAATTGCCTCTGCCAGCATGGACAAAACGGTGAAACTCTGGAACTCTGACGGCAAACTGTTAAGAACTCTCCGGGGTCATACTGCTGGGGTACCGTCAGTGGCTTTCAGTCCAGACGGTAAGACTGTTGCTAGCGCAAGTGGAGACAAAACGGTGAAACTCTGGAACTCTGACGGCAAACTGCTAAGAACTCTCCGGGGTCATACTTCTGTGGTATCGGCAGTGGCGTTTAGTCCAGACGGTCAGATTGTGGCTTCTGGAAGTGGAGACAAAACGGTGAAACTCTGGACAGTTAATGGGGCTCTCCCGGGGGCACTGCCCCTACGAACGCTTGAAGGTCATTCTGCTGTAATATCTGGAGTTGTTTTCAGTCCTGACGGTCGGACTGTTGCTACGGCAAGTCGGGATGGGACTGTAAAACTATGGAATATTGATGGCACAGAACTGACGACTTTTAGAGGTCACACTGCTGGGATTTGGGGGATGGCTTGGAGTCCTGACGGCAGTTTTATTGCTTCGGCGGGTGCAGAAAATACGGTGAGGCTGTGGCAGAGTCACAACCCTTTGCGGACGATTATTAGCGCACATAAAGCTGGGATTTGGGCGATCGCGCTGAGTGCGGATAGTTCTACAATCGCCACAGGCAGCGAGGATGGCACGACTAAACTTTGGAGTCGGCAAGGCAAATTGTTGAGGACTTTCACTGGACAAAATACTGCGATTTATGCTGTGGCGCTGAGTCGCGATGGCAAGTTAATTGCTTCTGGCACAAACGATAATCAGGTGAATATCTGGACTCGAAACGGAAATGCGATCGCAACTTTGGTAGGTCATAACGCTACGGTTTTTGGATTGGCTTTCAGTCCTGACGGTCAAATTATTGCTTCTAGCAGTCAAGATAATACTATTAAACTTTGGCGGCCCGATGGTACTTTATTGCATACTATGACAGGACATCATGCTCCTGTTTGGCAGGTGGTATTTAGCCCGGACGGTCAGCTAATTGCCTCGGCTGGGGGCGATGGTACTGTTAAGTTGTGGAAGCTTGACGGTACTTTGGTGAGAACTTTTCGAGGTCATACTGCTGCGGTGTGGAGGGTGGCGTTTAGCCCGGACGGTAAATTTTTGGCTTCTGGCAGTGGGGACAATACTGTTAAGATTTGGACTGTGGACGGTAAGTTAGTGAGAACTCTTGAAGGTCACGCGGCGGCGGTTTGGGGGGTGGCATTTAGCCCGGACGGTAAGATTATTGCTTCTGGTAGTGTGGATAATACGGTGCAGTTGTGGAACTCTGACGGTAGGGAATTAACGACTCTCAGAGGTAACTCTGGGGCGATTCGGGGGGTGGCGTACAGTGGGGATGGGGCTTTTGTGGCTTCTGTGAGTGAGGATAATACGCTGATTTTGTGGAATGTGGAGCGAGTTTTGAATCTGGATTTATTGAGTTACGGGTGCGATCGCCTGCGGGATTATTTGCGGACGAATAGGATGGTGGAAAAGGGCGATCGCTTGTTGTGTTCGCCCCTTTGAATGATTTAACCGCGAAGACGCAAAGAACGCGAAGAGAAGAGATGATACTAAACGGCAGTTTCATAGACTTTTCCTGACATTAAAGACATCAGGTCCAAAAAACACGGTGTTCTTGTCGCAATCGCTGTCTGTAACTGGTAAAATAAGTATCAATGTTGGCACTCCTGACTTACTCCCTGGCTATGTACGCCCTGAAGCTAGAACTCAAACTCAACAATGCTGAACGTACCCTTATGGCGCGACACGCTGGTTACGCTCGGTTTTGCTACAACCTAGCTCGTACCCTGTACGTGGGCGTGATCGACATTAAAGTCAGCCGCACCCGAAAGATTGCCGAAATAAAAAAAACCTTTACCAATTTCATCAAAAAACAACCAGAATATCAATGGACTAACACTTTATCATCCCGCGTTTATCAAAATGCTTTCCGGGCCTTCAATAACTCCCTCGAACGCTTTTTTAAAGGGTTAAGCGGGTTTCCTAATTTCAAACGCAAGAAATCCGGGGATTCGTTGACAGTAGACAGCAGCAATGGATCAGTATTTCAGATGGCTGGCAATCGGATAAAAATTCCTACACTGGGAACGTTTCGCCTGAAAGAAGCTATCGGGTACAACTGTTGCTCTCAAACATTTACCATCAGCCGTACTGCGGACAAATGGTACGTCAGTTTTACCATAAAAGCTGACAAAATCCCCCCTTTATATCGTGAAGTATCGGAAGCGACAGGCATAGATTTAGGAGTATCCACCTTTGCCACCTTGAGTGACGGTACGGTATACCAACTGCCAGATTCCCTAAAAAATGCGAAAATCAAGCTAGGGAAACTACAGTACCGCAATCGAAACAAGCAATTAGGCAATCGAAAACTTGGCATCAAAGCATCGAAAAACGCTCGGAAATTCGCTCGACAACTGGCTAAAAAACACGCCGATATTGCCAATATACGGCGGGATTTCTTGCAGAAAACAACTACAGAAATTAGCCAAAAGTACGCTCGCATCCGCATCGAAGATTTAAATATTTCTGGTCTGGCAGCAAATCACAAACTGGCGGCTGCAATTTTAGATTCAGGGTTTTATGAATTTCGACGAGAACTAACTTATAAATCTCCCATCTACGGCACTGTTGTCGAAGTGGTAGATCGATGGTATCCCTCATCTAAAACTTGCTCAAAGTGCGGTAACGTTCAACCGATGCCACTCTCCGACCGATTGTTTGTTTGTGAGGCTTGTGGCAACAGTTGTCATCGAGATTTGAATGCCGCGATTAATTTAGCATCGGTCTCACGAGATAGAGTAAGGATGGCTAATCCTGAATTCACGCCGCTCTGAGTAGAAGGAGCCGACTCCCTACGTAGAAGCAGGAAGTAAGTTTTAAGTGTCCGAGATGTCATTCTTGTCCGCTTTATGTCAATCTTATGTAGCAGGAAACAGTAACATACTCCCCTTGACGATTCGGCGGTATGAGGCCGAATCGTCAAGAATCTCCAAAACCCGGATTTGGTATAACTACTGACTGATAAAATCGCTAGCGGTGAGAGTACCGGGCGCTATACCGTTCAGTGTTGCTAACAATTGATTGCTACTGGTGACGCTAATCAAAGTTTGATTGTTGCTCCCGGTAATAGTTAGTTGATTGAAACTCAAACCGGAATTTAACCCAATCAAATCCTCGCCTTGGCGGAAATCCGTAATGATATCGCTGCCTAAACTTTGAGTTAGCAGAAATACATCATTCCCCGAACCGCCAGTCAAAGTATCATCTCCCACATCACCGCTAAGGAAATCGTTACCAGCATTGCCGAAGAGGCTATCATTGCCTTTGCCGCCGTACAGCGTATCGTTGCCTGTATAACCTTCGAGCAAATCGTTTTCGTTGTTACCGAATAGCAAATCGTCACCATCCCCACCGCCGAGACTGTCATTGTCTTTGCCGCCGTAAAGCGTGTCATTTCCAGCCTTACCAAAAATTAAATCTGCACCTTCATTTCCAAACACAATATCGTTGCCATTTCCAGCATTAATTGTGTCATTTCCTAAGTTGCCTAACAGATAGTCGTCGCCATCTTCCCCCAGCAAAATATCGTCATCTTTGCCACCAAAAATGGTGTCGTTGCCAAAGCCACCGGCAACAGTATCTTGGCCTAAATCTCCTCTCAAAAAGTCGTCGCCGTCTCCGCCAAGCACAGTGTCGTTATCTTTGCCGGCGTAGACTGTATCGTTGCCGGTGCCGCCGAAGATTAAGTCATTGTCGGTATTACCGAAGATGGAATCGTTACCGCTGCCGCCGTCGATGTTGTCGCTGCCGCCCATTCCGTAGAGGGTGTCATTGTCGCCAAGTCCGTTAATTGACTCGTTGATGCCATCGCCTATGATGAAATCGGTGCTGTCACCGCCGTTGAGAGTTTGTTGGGCGGAATTTTGAGTAATACTGCCGGGGTCGATTTCTGGGGCTGGTAGGGGTTCGACGATCGCATTATCCGTTGTCGGTGTTGGCGTGGGTGTCGGTGTGGGAATTGGTATCGGTGTGGGAGTTGGTGTGGGAGTCGGTGTGGGAACTGGTATCGGTGTGGGAGTTGGTGTGGGAGTTGGTGTGGGAACTGGTATCGGTGTGGGAGTTGGTGTGGGAGTTGGTGTGGGAGTTGGTGTGGGAGTTGGTGTGGGTGTGGGAGTTGGTGTGGGAGTTGGTGTAGTTGTGAATTCAAAAGCGCCGATATCCACGATCGCACTTCCATTATTATCACCATCTTGAGGGCGAGTCACGCCCCGCTGATCCGCCGCCGGCGCGCCCGCACCAGTACCGGTATCAATGGCGGGACTTCCTGCTAGCAGGGGCCTTACGAAAGCGCCGTTAATATTTTGTAAAGGGCCGAGTAATGGATCGGCGATCGTCACAGTTGCCGTCACATTATTGTCGTTAGGATCGCCCGTCGTCAGTTTAGCAGGAAATTGCAGATTATTTCCCCCGTCAATTAGTGCCCTTCCTGTTTGGTATTTAACTTTATAAGGATTACCAGCCGTATTGCTATCAAAAATCGAATTTTTGACAGTAATTGGCTGATTTCCAAAAGTCGCAATACCGCCAGAATACTCCCCAGCGGTGTTATTGGCTAAAGTCGAATTGACAATGTTAGTAGAAAAAGAATCTCTATTGCCGACAACTATTCCTCCGCCCTGTTTAGCAGCAGCGTTACCTGAAAATGTACTGTTGACAATGCTGACATTTCCATTTTCTCCAAGCCACAAACCGCCGCCGTTATCGTCGGCTGTGTTGTTAGCAAAGGTACAGTTTGTCACAGTTAAATCGGCATTTCCGTGGCGAACTCCACCTCCTGAACCTCCACTCCCTGATGAGTTTTTTACGGCTTTGTTGTTAATAAAAGTGCTGTTTTCCAAAACCACTGTATCTGGAGGATAGCCAAACAGAAATGCTGCACCTCCTTCTCCAGAGGCGATATTGCCGTCAAAAGTGCTGCCTCGGATAATAACATTGCCACCAACAGGCCCCGGAGTTGCATTGGGGCCTGAAGCATTAGCGCCATCGACGTAAACTGCCCCGCCAACCCCTTTCTCTGTGCGGTTGCCTGTGAATTTAGAGTTTTCGATCGTCAGGCTGCCCAACAGGTTATTAACAGCCCCGCCTAAGCTGCCTTTGTTGTTGGTAAATTCGCTATCTCTGATAGTCAGAGAACCGCCGCTTTTAGTGGCGATCGCCCCGCCGCCGCGTTCGGTATTATCCGCCAAAGAACCGTCATTGTCGCTAAACTTACTGTTAATGACAGTTGTGGTGCTGCGGAAACCTGTATGAACGCCGCCACCGAAACCGGCAACATTCTTGTTGACTTGGCAATTTTCTAAGGTTAAAGTGCTGTTACCTCCCGTTTTAATGCCGCCGCCAGCGCTAGTTGTTTCGTTATTCGGATCGGTTCCAGAGACTTTACCGTTGGCAACAATCAGGTTTTTTAGAGTAACATTGGTTGAACCTTCGGTGAGGATTACCCGCGAAGTGTTGTTGCCACTAATGGTTAAGTTGGCTGCACTAATTGCGTCAACTGTCAAGTTCTTATTGATGACAAGTTGACCGGAAGTTAGAACAATTGTTTGATTCGCAAGACTGGAAGCAAATTGAATAATATCGCCGGCTGCTGCGGAGGCGATCGCACTTCTCAAGGAACCGGGCCCGCTATCATTATTGTTGGTAACGGTAACAGTCGCTAAAGTCCCTCGGTAATCGGCCATAGTCTCTGGAGTCAAGGCACTGGATGCCTCAATATCACCCTTGCTAAACTCCAAATTCCAGTTACCAGTGCGGCCGGTGCGATCGCTAGATGCCGCAATATCAGCCCCGGTTAACTCCCCCAGGCGATCGACAAAATTAGCCCCGTCACCCGCAGCCACATCGCAACCGTAAAGCATAATATCAGCTTTGTCGCTCAGGGCATTTCGCCACCCTTGCAACTGGCTGGCATATTGCGGCAAACTATCCGCATTCAACGTCGCAGAACCTAACTGCAAACTGCCAGAATTGCCGTGAGAAAAAATGTGAACTTCGTCTAAAGTTCCCCCCGCAGCAGCGATGGTTTGCAGTTTAGCAGAAATCTGCTCGACTCCATTGCCATTTTTATCTAAAATGATGACTTCTGCATTCGGAACCGCGCCACCCGCAAGAGTTTGATAGTCATCTAAGTCCGACTCAATAAAGACAATAGATTTAGGACGAGAATTGCGGAGAACAGATTGTGAATCAATACTGGCCAAATTTGAACTCATTTCGCATACCCCTATGAGAATGTTGGTAATTTGCTGGTAGATTCACCTGAAAAATAGAAAACTTTTTTATGCTGAAGGCAGCAGGCAGAATTAAAACCTCAGCGGTAGAACTGGGGCATCAAAACTTAGGTAAAAACTTATTTTCTTATATAACAATTCATCGCTTGTATCCGCAATCCGGTTTTGCTGCGTGAAGATTGCGATTTTGCGAACAATTAACCGCAGAAGGTGTAATATCAATTCCGGTTGCACCGGAATGATGTTAACTGTTAACTGTTAACTGTTAACAGTCAACAGTGAATTTACTATTCCGATGAAGAGAGGATTTGATATAATATAAAATCCGCGCTTCATCGTCCCGTATTCACCTCTCTCTCTTGTCTTCCTCTGTGTTCTCTGCGCCCTAGTAAGGTTAAATAATTCCGATCCAACCCGAAACGATACAATGTAAATATACCTGGATGCAGAACCTGCAAATCTAGCGTGCTGCGTAGGTACGATCCGCACCTACGATCCTCTATTAAATGCCGAACAGCTTACGTCCTTCCTTCGCGTCAAGAGCGTCTTCGCGGTTCAATCGTTCCAATGCTAACAGATTAGATATGACATATTTGCCGATCGCACAAATCCCAAAAAATCCGAAACTTAGGTAACTAACGCTAGGCGTGACAGGCGGGAGAAAATCTTTACTTGTTCCTCAAAACATTCATCCCGCCCTGCACCCTAGCCGATGTTTCACTGCTAGTAAGGCGCGCGTCGCGCACCCTACCAGAGACAGTTAGATTGTTACCTGAATGAAATCGCTAGCGCCGAGAGTAAGGGGCGTACCGTTAAGCTTCGCTAACAATTGATTGCTGCCCGCAACGCTAATCAAAGTTTGATTGTTGCTAGAGGTAATGCTGAGTTGATTGAAACTCAAACCGGGAGCTAACCCAATTACATCCTCGCCCTGACGGAAATCAGTAATGATGTCGCTTCCCACACTATTATTGAGGAAAAACACGTCATTTCCCGAACCGCCGGTCAAAGTATCGTCCCCAACATCGCCGCTGAGGAAATCGCTACCAGCACCGCCGATGAGCAAATCGTTACCCTTGCCACCGTAAAGCGTATCGTTGCCGGTGTTGCCGGAGATTACATCATTTTCATTGTTCCCGAATAGCAAATCGTTACCATCACCGCCATCGAGACTATCGTTGTCTTTGCCGCCGTAAAGCGTGTCATTTCCAGCTCCGCCAAAAATCAAATCTGCACCTTCATTTCCGAAGGCAATATCGTTGCCATTTCCAGCATTAATTGTGTCATTTCCTAAGTTGGCAAAAAGCTGGTCGTCACCATCTTCACCAAGCAAAATATCGTCATCTTTGCCGCCAAAAATGGTGTCGCTGCCCAAGCCGCCGGCAACAGTATCTTGGCCTGAATCTCCCCTCAAAAAGTCGTCGCCTTCTCCGCCAAAAATAGTGTCATTATCTTTGCCGGCGTAGACGCTATCGTTGCCAGCGCCACCTTGGATGAAGTCATTGCCGGTATTGCCGAAGATGGAATCGTTATCTGCACCGCCGTCAATGTTGTCATTGCCGCCCATGCCATAAAGAGTATCGTTGCCAACAAGTCCGTTAATTGACTCGTTGATGCCACCGCCCATGATGAAATCGTCTGTGTTACCGCCGTTGAGAGTTTGTTGGGCGGGGTTGGGGGCGATCGCACCAGAGTCGAATTCCGGGGCGTTGAGGCTATCTAGCGGGGAAGCATCTGTCACCGGAGTTGGTGTGGGCGCGGGAGTTGGTGTCGGCACGGGCGTCGGCGCGGGTGTTGGTGTCGGCGCGGGTGTGGGGGTCGGCGCGGGTGCTGGCGCCGG